>JAMWCB010000037.1 GCA_023819605.1 Candidatus Omnitrophota bacterium | reverse complement strand
ACCTTAAGAAGATCAAACTAAATGTACCTATTCCAACACCGACGAAAAACCAATTCAAGCTTGTCTTCTGCTGCCACGTCATTTCAAATTTACATTCTCTATGTCCCAACATTGCGCACTCATTATGTTTCACCGTCGCAAACGGTAAATGAAAAACGATAGGGATTGATGCCAACACTCCTTGAACGAATAAGCAGTTGTATTTATTTTCCTTAAAGCCCGGCTGAAATCGTAAAATAAGCACGCATCGATCCGAAGCTAACTCCTCACACACCCACTGCGCATGCTTCGCATAACGCGGAGTATATTGCGCAATCATCCGATACGCTGTCGATACTGTTCCCAAACGAGAAAATAACCGTTCTAATGAACCAAAGCATTCTTTCTTCGTAGTATAAGTTCCTGCGTCAATCACCGCACGATCATCCCGCGCATACCGGGAAATACCTTCTAGCAACGCACACCAATATTCATAACTTATCCAATTATTAACATTTTCAAGATACTCAATAGACATTCGAGTATCTCCAATAAAACGTTTCAATAATTCGCGGCCATATTTATCTTCAAAATATAACAGAATAGCCTTGACGTTACGACAATTAACCTCAACCTTTGTATTTGCTGGATCTATTTGTACTATTTGATCAATTTGCATAAACACCTGTTCGCCGGAAAACATTTCTTCTTTCAACATTATCCTGAGGCGTCATCATATCAAAAAAACGAGGAACGATATAACGCCACAAAACTTTTCTATATTTCATATACATATATAACTTTTTTACTTGTCCGCCAATCGCCTTCTTCGAGTAAAGAGTCGTAATGCCCAATGAAATATTTTTCATGCGCCTATCAATACCTAATCTAATAAGATGATAAAATAAATTGTAGTATATAAAATAGTCTTTATTATATTTATAATCTAAACCACAATAGGAAAGAATCAATGTTTCGTTATTAAAAAATAACAAAAAAAAACCTATCAATTGCTCATTCTTTTTAAAAAAAATCGCTGCTGTTTTTTCCCCTAAATATTCTCCGAAATTTCTAAAAAACTTCTCCGTTAATCGTTCTCGCTTATATTCCTTGGCCCGTGTGTATGTATTATTCCACAGTTGTTCCATATCCTGCGCATAAACAGAAAAGTTTTTTTCTGTAACTATGGTCACGCCTTCTTTATTTTTCTTTTTCATATTGCCCTTAATTTCCGTACGATACGCCGTCCGCAAGGCAGCTAAATAATCCTCAAATTTTTCCCATTCAATTTTAAAATCAGCAGTGGGAAGATTGTGAATACGCAAATAGCCCCGCGATTGGCATCGATCAAAGCGATCTAATTCATCGTGATAAAAATCTCTTATCAAAATCATATTTATTTTCAATTCTACAGATAAATTGTCAATTCCCTGAATAATCGCATCAAACAAAGCATCAAAATTTTTTTCTTCACCTACTGAAATCGTATTCCCCAAGGCCACGGGAGTTCCGCATTCCAAAGAGCGCATAATCAAAAAATTCTTCCAAATTTTACGAATAGCAATAATAAATTTTTTTACCACACCCTGCGCAAAGGTGTCAAGCTCCGTGCTAATGGTATATACGCAAGTATGCGCAATAATTTTCCCTGCATCGTCATACACTACCGGATAATAAAACCGACAGTCATTAATTTCTGATTTTTCAACTGCTTCCAAAAAACGGTGCGTACAAATCAACCGATTCGGCCCGACGATCGCATCCCAGGCGGATTCAGGGATCTCGGTTATACTCTGATAAATTTTTACGTACATCGAGTCTCAGGAGAAGAAATACCTATTAACGTCAAAATGCGGCAAGGACAAGCGCGTCGCGTACTTGACGCGCCCGTATCCGAATATCCTGTACCAAAACCGGACGATAGGGAGCCAGATCAAATTTTGTACGCATTTTTGCAAACGCGTCCAAAGTCTCATCCAAATCCTGCCGCGTATGCGTGGCCATAACGCTCAAGCGAAAGCGGCCTCTATTGCGCGGTACTGCCGGAAACGGCACGGCATTCGTATAAATGCCGGCATTATGCAAATATTTACTCATCTGGCGAAGTTTGACTTCATCGCCGATCTCCACAATAATCACGGCTGATTCCGGCTGTTCCGGGATAACATGAAACCCCAACGCTTTCAAATAACGGTGCAAATAACGAATATTTTCCCAGAGCCGCTGGCGCCATTGCGGTTCCTGCTCAATAACCTCCAAAGCGGCAAGCGTCGACGCCACCAGCGAGGGCGCTGATGCGGTGGAAAACATGTAAGAACGCGCATAATATCGCAGATGGTTGACAACTTCCTTAGTTGATGCGGCAAACCCGCCTTTTGAACCAAGCGCCTTGCTGCAGGTCCCAACCACGACATCCACTTTTCCATCTAATCCAAAATGTTCCAATGTCCCGCGCCCGGATTTTCCCAGCACGCCCAAAGCATGCGCTTCGTCAATCATTACCCGCGCGCCGTGCTGAGCGGCTAATGCCACAACATCCGGTAAAGGGGTTATATCGCCATCCATGCTGAACACCCCGTCAACCGCTATCAGTTTACCGTTAAACTGCGGCGCATATTTTTGTAACTGTCCGGACAGATGCTCAATGTCATTGTGCTTAAACAAGCGCATGTCGCCATGCGACAAATGGCAACCGTCAATAATACTGGCATGGTCGATTTTATCAATAAAGACCACGTCTTTCTGCCGCACGAGCGCCGATATCGCCCCAACATTGGCGGCATAGCCGGTAGGAAACAAAATCGCGTCCTCACAGCCGACGAACGCCGCCAGCTTTTCTTCCAACTGCCGCGTCAGGCGGGTCGTGCCGCTGAGCATGGGAGACCCGCAGAGCCCGGTGCCGTAATCGCGGGTGGCTTGCAGGGCTGCTTGCATCACTTTCGGATGCGTGGCCAGGCCCAAGTAATTATTCGATGCCATCATAATCATTTCCCGCGTCCAACCGGTTTGTTCGTCATACATCAAGACACGGTTTTCACAAGCAGACATCAGCGGTCGCTGATATTGATAAACACCTTTTCTTTTCATATCTTGAATGTATAAATATGAAAGTTTCGCTTTAGTAAAAAGATCACTGTCGGGATATTCCAAAAAATCAGCTAATGTATGTTCTTCAGAATCCAACCAGCCCTGGGCAAGAATTGCGCGCGCGTCCATACACTCCCCCGTGTATATCAACGATACAAAACATCGCTGAACAATCCCCCTTCATTGTTCCACACAAGCAAAACCGGCTGGCTCCAAATAGCTATATTGAGCCAGCCGAATCGACACAATACCCGTATCGCCCGCGAAAACAGAGAGTATGCATTACCGCGATCCCCCTGATGATTTCCTCAACGCATGCATACCGTAAAAATTAAAGGCTTAAAACCTATACGTTACACCCACGGCAACATCCACGGCGAATGTCTCGTACCTGCCGTCCACGCTCGAGGAGGAAATAAACTCGTTATTACCCACATTATTATCGATCGTCCGGTCTTCGTAAAAAATCGCCACCGCCGCGGCGTCGACAACGAATTTTCCGACCGTGTAGCCGACGCCCGTGCAGAGAAAATGCGTCTCGGTATCCGGCAGGCTCGGACGAAAAGTCGCTTCCGGCGTCGCGTTTTCGTTGTAAATATAGCCGGCGCGCAGCGCTAAGCGCTCATTGAGCTGATACTCCACGCCGAATTTATATGCAAAGGTATTTTCTAAATTATACTGATACACCGCGTCAGCCAGCGCCGGATCGGAAAAATCGACCACGAGATTGTTTAAACGGTTGCCGTTCGTCCAATCGATATTCACCTCGCATTTTAACTTCTCTGAAGGTTTAAAGGCGTAGCCGAACACCACGACCCCGGCATAATCCAACGACGCCGTCGCCGGCGAAGAAATGGTCGGACCCAAATCCGCGTTACCGGAATAATCCACGGTAAACGGGCTTTTAAACGTCAGCGCCAGCGTGCTCGTCTCGCTGAGCTGATATTGCACCCCGGCATTGTATCCCCAGGCATCGCCGTCAGCGCGCAAACGGCTCAACGCATCAGCGGCGCCCGGCGCTCCGGCGAAAAGGCCAAAATCGAGCATATTTTCCAGAGTTGCCTCGGATTTATAATAACTGATCCCCAAGCCTACGGAAAAGCGGTCGTTAACCGCCCAACCGACACAAGGGTTAAAGTCAATCAATTGTAAATCAGAGTACGTCGCCACATAGCGCACCATGCTCGTTTTGCTCCATTCACTGCCTAAGCCGTTCGGGACAGATATGCCAAAACCGGTCGTCACCGCATCCCAACCCCAGTCGCTGGTCAGATAGAAAGCCGGGACAGTTTGCCAGCTATCGATATTTTTTTCCGTCCGTCCGGAAGGAGCGGTATGCTCAATCCATGCGGTTGTCTCCGTCAACTGCAGGCTTGCCTGCGTTCCCTTGACCGCCGGCAAACCCGCCGGATTAAACGCAATTGCGGAGGGGTCATCTGCTTGAGCAACAAAAGCTTCACCCATAGCGGTTGCCTTTGCGCTCTTCACGCCAAGAACCTTAAATCCATTGGCGTATACCGGTGTCCCCATACACCAGAGCAAGACCCCTACCCCCCCGACCGTCATTATTATAATTTTATTTTATGAAATGCACTATCCAAACTCTCCCTTATATAAATTAATTAAATAATTTTCTTGTAGCTATGGTATTATTAATTATATAAAACAACAATATCCACAAAATATTCATTCAATATGCATAAAACATGCATATAGCACTTTATCGAGCCATTTGCTTTAAATAAGCGGTCAAGTTTGTATCCTGGCGAACCAGTCCCAATTTTTCACGAATATTATTGCGGTGCCGATCTACCGTTTTTTGCGATACATTTAACATTTCCGCGATTTCTTTACTGGAGAGGCCTTTTCGAATCATGTCACAGATTTCAAGCTCCCGCGGCGACAATCGCAAACGTTCCTGGGTTACGCTGCGGCCAAAAGTCGACACAAGGTTGCGCAGATTCTCCTGAATAATATCCAGATACCGGACTTCGTTCTTATCCAAACGCAAACGCAATTTCTCTAACGCCGGCAGCATCAACTGATCAACATTGACCGCGACATTTTCCTGAATACGTTTTTTTTCATCTTCGATATGTCCCAATATTTCTCTAAGCGCGATGTTTTTCCGCTCTAAATCTTTATGCTGCTCGACAATTTTTTTTTCAGCCAGTAGCAGCTCCTGCTCCAATTTTTTCTGCTCGGTACAATCACGCGCTATACATTGAAAAAATTTGATCCGCCCCTCCGCATCGAATACCGGCGCCAGCCGTACATCCACTATCCGCTCCATACCGCAGCGGCAGACAAAAATAAGCGGTATGGCCGTATCGCTGTATCTTTTAAAAAAATCATCCGGCTGTTGAAACAGACTGCGCACAGATAGTCCATTTAAAGTGCGCGCCACGGATTCCAGGGAAAGTTCCCGCATCGTTTCCGGCGTGTACCCCAATAATTGCTCGCCGCGCCGATTCAACCGCACGAAAATTCCCTGACGGTCGATGGTAAAAATCATATCCCCGCTCATCTGGACAAGATTTTCGCACAGCCGCCGCGCCTCGGATACCTCCGCGTTTTTTTCGGCTACCGCGCGCTGTAACCGCTCATTCTCCCGCCGCAGGCGATAACAGTATACCGCCTTATAGAGCGGCTCGAGCAGTTGCTCTATCCCGCGCAGCGGCTTGACGATACACTCGGCGGCGTTCAACCCGACGGTCTGTCCGGCGGCGTCAAGATCGGCATACGCGGTAATCAGAATTAACGGCAAATTACCGTAGCGGGCGCGGATTTCCGAGAACACCGCGGCGCCGCCGGTTCCGGGCGTGCGATGTATATCCGCGATCAGGCAATCATAGTCTTTCTGGGAAAGCATCACCACTGCTTCCTGGGCGGAGGCGACGACATCGACCGCAATGTCCTGTTTTCGCAAACGCGCGGCTAACGAATCGCGAAAATCAGGGTCGTCATCGACCACTAAGGCCTGGACAGCGGTTACCGCTTCCGCGTGGGCGGGGATCACTCTACGCAAATGAAATCCTTCATCCGTTCGTATTTCTTCGCACCGATTCCTTTAACCTTTAGAATATCCGCCGCAGACTGGAAGCGGCCGTGCTCCTGCCGGTAGGCGGCGATCCGTTGCGCAATCACCGGCCCGACCCCCGGAATTTTTTTTAGTTCCGCCACATCGGCGGCATTAATCGAAATAGGTGCGTGTCGTTCCGCCGGCGCTGCCGGCTTCGGCAATTGCGCTGCCGATGGCTGCAACGCCGCCGGAACCGCCGGCATGCGTGTCACGGCCGCCGCCGGCCATTGGGACTGGGCCCAGCGGAGGGCGGCGCCCATCGCCAGCAGAGAAACCAGAAACAACAGCACTTTGCGCCGTTCCAATTCGTAAGGTTGCATGGCGCTCCCTCACACGACGATATTCACCAACCGGCCGGGAACAATGACCACGTTTTTTACCGGTTTGCCGGCGATCCATTCCTGCACCCGCGCATCGGCAAAAACCGCCTGCTTGACGTCGTCGGCGCCGGCATCAGCCGGCACAATGCATTTCGCGCGCACCTTGCCGTTTACCTGGACGACGAGCGTCAATTCATCGGCCTGCAGCACACGCGCGTCATACTGCGGCCAGGCGGCCCGGCAAACGCTGGGCGCATGGCCAAGCTGCTGCCAAAGCTCCTCGCAAATATGCGGCGTAATCGGCGCCAGCAGCAGGACTGCGGTTTCCAAAGCTTCGCGCAGCGCCGCCGGCGCCGCGGTTTGCTCCTGCGCCTGCCGCAGCGCCGGGCTGATTTCATTGAGTAACTCCATCACCGCGCTGATCGCCGTATTAAATTTAAAACCTCCCTGGAATTCTTCGCCGACTTTTTTAATCGTCGCATGAGTTTTTACCCGCAAATCTTTTACCGCGGCAGGCGCTTCCACACCGGCCGGTAAAGCGGCCGTTTCCTGCACCGCCGTCCAGACGCGGTTCAAAAACCGCCAGGCGCCGTCCATGCCCCGTTCGTTCCAATCGAATTCCGTTTCCGGCGGCGCGGCAAATAAAATACAGAGGCGCAGCGCGTCCGCGCCGTATTTCTGAATCATCTCGTCCGGATCGACGATATTACCTTTTGATTTGGACATCACCTCGCCGTCTTTGAGCACCATGCCCTGGGTCAACAAACGCGCAAACGGCTCTTTAAAATCGACCAGTCCCAACGAACGGAAAAATTTCGTAAAAAACCGCGAATAGAGCAAATGCAGCACCGCGTGCTCGATACCGCCGATGTACTGGTCGACCGTCATCCAGTACTTGGCTTCCTGACGGTCAAAAATTTCCCGGCTGTTGCGCGGGCTGCAGTAACGCAGGAAATACCACGACGAATCGAAAAACGTGGCCATCGTATCGGTTTCGCGGCGCGCCGGCTTGCCGCACTTCGGACATGCGACGTTTACAAAGGCCTCAACTTTCGCCAGCGGACTGCCGCCGGTGCCGGTAATCGGCGCGTCCGGGGGCAACAGCACCGGTAGCGCGCTCTCCGGCACCGGCACGGTTCCGCACTGCGCGCAATAAATGACCGGTATGGGAGTTCCCCAATACCGCTGACGGGAAATCAGCCAATCGCGCAGCCGGAAATAAATTTTCTCCCTGCCCATGCCGCGTTCCTGCATCCAGGCAGTGATCGCCGCCTTGGCCGGCTCATTATCCATGCCGTCGAATGCCGCGGAATTAACCAACTTTCCCGCGCCTTCATAGGCACAATCCATTTGTTCCGGCGAAAGCTGCGGCCGCTGCGCGTCCGCGATTACCAGACGCAGCGGCAGACGGTGCTCGCGCGCGAAAAGGAAATCCCGCTGGTCGTGCGTCGGCACGGCCATGATCGCGCCGGTGCCGTAATCCATCAACACATAATCCGCTGTCCAAATCGGAATACGTTCGTTATTCACCGGATTGATCGCATACGCTCCGGTAAACACCCCTTCCTTCTGCGCGTCCGCCGATAGCCGCGCCACGCGCGTTTTATTCGCCGCGGTTTTAATGAACCGCGCCACCTCCGGTTCCTGCGGCTTGCCGCGAATCAACGCCGCGAGCAACGGATGTTCCGGCGCCAGCACCACATACGTCGCGCCGAAAATCGTATCCGGCCGCGTCGTAAACACGGCGATGCGGCTGCCGGACTCCGCTTCCCGGAAAAAAATCTCCGCCCCGAAACTCTTGCCGATCCAATTCTGCTGCATGCTGATGACCCGCTCCGGCCACTGCGGCAACTCCTGCACATCGGCGAGGAGCTCTTCCTGAAAAGCGGTAATCTTCAGGTACCACTGTTCCAGCTCTTTTTGCGCCACCGGCGTTTGGCAGCGCCAGCAGCCGCCGTTGACCACTTCTTCATTGGCCAGCGTCGTCTCGCAGGCCGGGCACCAATTGACGTTCGATCCTTTTTTATACGCCAATCCCCGCGCGAACATTTTCAAAAAAATCCATTGATTCCAACGGTAATACTCCGGTTGATGCGTGGACAACTCCCGCTCCCAATCGTAGGCATAGCCCATACGCCGCAATTCGTTAACCATCCAGCCGATGCACTGTTCCGTCCATGCCTTGGGATCCGTACCGCGCTTGATCGCCGCGTTCTCCGCCGGCTGCCCGAAGGCGTCAAAACCCATCGGATGCAGCACATTAAATCCGGCCATCATCCGATAACGCGCTACCACGTCGCCGATCGTATAATTGCGCACATGCCCCATATGAATTCTGCCGGAGGGATACGGAAACATTTCCAGGACATAATATTTCGGCTTATCCGGCTGAAAAACGGACCGAAAGGTGCCCTGCTCCTGCCAATATTTCTGCCAACGCGATTCAATCGCGGGAAAATCGTATTTATTCATAAAAAATCCTTTTGTGCACCGCCGCTCGCCCTGTCAAAAAAATCCCGGGCATAATCCCGGGCGGGGTTCATTGTAGCACAGCCGGCTCGGATACCTCAAGCATAAGTTCCGTCGCCGTCGAGCGTTTCAGCGGCGAACCGCCGCAAGATTGCGCGCGCGCTGCTCGAGCAGCTGCGCTTCGTCGAACCGCCCCAGCCGGCGCAAACATTCGGCCTGGCATACAAGCGCCGCGGAAAGCTTCTCCGCACCGCCCTCCCCCATTTTTTCCAAAACTCCGATTTCCCGCTGATAGAACTGCCGCGATTGCTCATAATCGCCCTCGCTCATATATAGCGCGGCCAAATTATGCAGCACGGCCACCAATTCCGGATGCTCGCCGCCGAAATTTTTCTCCTTGATCGCCAATGCCTGGCGATATAACGGCTCGGCTTCGGCCGGACGGCCTTGCTTTTTATATAAAGCCGCGAGATTGTTCAACGCCGCGGCTACATGCGAATGGCCATCCCCCAAAAGACGCAGCCAGATTTCCAAAGCCTGCCGGTACAAACCTTCCGCGGCGGGAAGCTTTTCCTGCATTTCGTATACGCGCGCCAGATTATTCAGCAGCGCGGCGACGTCCGGATGATCAAAACCGGTTTTCTCTTTCCATACCGCCAGCGAACGCTTATACAGCAGTTCCGCCTCGCTGTAGCGTTTCTCCCGCGTATAGAGCGCCGCCAGATTATTCAAAATCACCGCCAGCCGCGGATCGCCGGGTTCCAACGTCTGCTGCCAGATTTCCACGGCGCGCTGATACAACGGCGACGCCGCTTCAAACCTGCCCATCGCTTCATACAACGACGCCAGCTCGTTGAGCGCCTGCGCGGCATCAGCGGAGCCGGCCGCGCCGATCCGTTCCCAAACCGCCACAGCCTGCGCGTATTTTCTTTCCGCCTGCGCCAAACGGCCCTGCCCGCCCAGGGCCGCGGCCAGGCCGCTCAATGCCCGGGCAACCTGCGCATTTTCCGGACCGAGATCCCAAATACTCAACGCCTGCTTATAACGGTATTCCGCGCCGGCTAAATCGCCGCCGGCGTACAAATACGCTCCCAACAACGCGTAACTGCGCGCGCGCCGCTGGTCCTGTTGCGAAAAAGCCCGCTCCGCCGTGCGCAGCGCATCCTGTGCCAACGACAGCCCTTCCGCGAATTTTTGCTGATTATACAGCTGTTCTGCCTTTTGAAAAAGCTGCTGCCACTGCACTTCTGCGTTGGCATTGCCGGGAATGGGCGTATCCGCGCCGGCGGCGGCAGCGCCGCAACACAAGAAAATGAGCAGCATCCCTGCCGCGCGCGACTGCGCCTGCTCACTGCTGTTTTTTCCGCGCATCCACCGCTCCCTTCCGCGCTATTGCCGGCACACCTTCGGGCTGTAGTGCCGGCTCAACCATTTGCACAACCCGTCCAATCCCGGGAAAAGAACCCGCTCGTTAATATTCGCCTGGTCGAGCTTATCGCGTACTTCCCATTTCAAAGACGCGGGAATAATTATCTTCTTATACAAATCGTCATAACGCGCAAAAAGTTCATCGGGAGAAATCCGCGGATTGGAAATAACCGAATGCAGCGAAAACTGATTGACGATACGTTCATCCATCGACGGCGGCTCGAAAAAAAGCATAAACGGCACCTCGCTGAGCCGGTCGAAATTCTGCAGCGAACGCCGGCTGGGGGATATCTTGGCCAGCATTTCCACGGTAAACACATTCGATCCCTCGCCGCTGAGTTCATCGCGGAACTGCTGCGGCAGATGCTTATGCAGCCTGCCGAAATCAACGCACCAGACGACGCCGTCAGAATCGAACTTATGCACTTCCGAGGTGGCGAAATGCATGGCGACAAACGGCGAAAACGTCCAATCCAGCAGGCGTGTCGGCAAGCCGTGGTGCTGGGCGATCGCCAGCCAATCCCAAATGCTGAACCGCGTGCTCTGTTCGAGCCGGGCGTATTTTTCAAAATTCCGCAAAAGATGAAATTCCAAATCCACGTAATTGCCGCCTAAACGCAGCAACGAAGAAGCCAGAACGTATTTTTTATCGGAAAGGCCGCGAAACGCGTAATTGGAACGAAACCGCTCAAACGCCGGCTGCCAGGAATCGATGTACAGCTGCTCGATTAATTCCAGCCAACTGGCGACGACAATCTCGCTCATCCTGATTCGATCCTCTCCGCCGGGCTACTCCCCGGCATCATCCGCCGGTTCGATATGCACCAGCACATCAACGACATCCGGCCCCTGTTCCATCAATGTGCGTTTCAAAGATTCCGCGATATCATGCCCCTGGCGCACCGACAAATCGCCGTCCACCAACATATGCAAATCGACATAAATTCCCGCGCCGGAACGGCGCGTGCGCAGGCAGTGCATTGCCGCAACCCCGGCGGTCCGCTGCACCAAACCTTCTATTTTCCGGCGTTCCGGCAACGACACGCCCCCGTCGGAAAGTTCGGCCAGCGCCGGACGCATCAATTTCCAGCCGCTGTGGATAATAAACAGCGCGACGACAACCGCGCAGATATGGTCGAGCAACGCCCAGGCAGGATTAACCATGGATATAACGATCGTAACGGCTACCGGCAAAGAATTCAACGCGTCCGAACGATGGTGCCAGGCCGCAGCGAGCAGCGCGCTGGAATGAATCCGCCGCGCTCCCCGCACCGTCCAGCGGTACAGCCATTCCTTACCGATAATGCCGATCCAGACGCCGGCCACCGCAACCACCCCCGGCGTTTGTTCCTGCCGATGGGTTTGCAGGCTGATCAGGGCGTTTCGGCAAATCAAAACCCCGGTGGCCATAATCACCAGCGCAATAAACGCCGTAATAATCGTTTCGATGCGGGAATGTCCGTACGGGTGAGTTTCATCCGCGGGAGCCGTCCAATAACGCGCGCCCAGGATGATCATCACGCTGGTGATCAGATCAGAAGCGGATTCGGCCGCGTCGGCGACCAATGCCTGACTGAAGCCGACGACGCCCGCGCTGCCTTTTAACACAACGAGCGCCATATTCACGACAAGTCCGGCCAGCGTGATATCGGCAACTTGTTTCCGTAACGGTTCGCCTTCATAGCGCAGGGCCGGTGCTGACTCTCTCACCTTTTCTCCCTCTCGTCCGGTATTCCAGCGGCCGGCCCGGCGCTCACCCCGGCGCCGAGTTCTCTCTTTCCGGACATTCGAAAAAAACCAGCGTTCCGGATGCTGCTCGCACATTGCGCCATGATTCAGCGGCAAAATCGATACAAACGACGCCGCAGGTGGGAATGCGCGCGAATTGCCGGTCCCGGCAAAAAAAATTCGCCGCCTCGGTAAACGACGGGTTATGCCCGCAGACAATAACCTGTTCCCAATCATCCGCCAACCCCTGCACCACTTCGATTACGCCGGCTAAAGAATTCACATATAATTCTTCCGCGCGGATAATTTCGTTGAGCGGAAAATGCAGTTGACGGGCCACCCGTTCCGCCGTCGCGTACGCGCGCCGCGCCGGGCTGCTGACGATCGCCGCCGGCGCGCTGCCGCGCCGGCGCAGGCGGCGGCCCATTTCCGGCGCGTCCTGTTCACCGCGCTCATTAAGCGGCCGGTCCCGGTCATCAATCGTCACATCGTCCCGTCCGGCTTTGGCGTGCCGCAGCAAATATAGCACTTTACCCATGCGCGCTAATCTTTAAATCCGAAGCGGTCGACCAGCGTGCCGATCAGATCGATATCTTTTTCCGAAATATTACGGATTTCAAAACCGGTGGCAAAAAAATCCGGATTAATATCCTGTTTCGTCCACACGCTGCGGGCTTCAAAGCATACCTTCTTCGTCCCGCTGATTTCCTGCGGCAGAACCATTTCGCACTGGTATTTCGCACCCACGGCAATCGCCGTTTCACTGACCAACATGACCCCGTCCGGCGTAATATCCACCAGATGCCCGAGCATTACGCCGCTCTGCTGATTAAACACGCGCAAATAATAAATCAAATGCCGTCTATGTAATTTCCGTTGATGCATCAAGCCCCTCCTTTTTCCCGTTCCCGTTTCTCCCCCATAATCCTCCTCCTGAGGATTATTCTGCCGCCGGCCGCGGGCCGCGGATAACGCCGCGCGTCTGCTGCACATACTCCATAAAAAAATTTTTTACCGTCTCCGGCGTTACCCCAAAACGTCGCGCCACGCGTTCGGCTTGGAAATCCGCCAATTGCGGCGCCTCGCGCAACGCGCTCCGGAATGCTTCCACAATTTCCTGACGGCGTGACCCAGCTTCTGCCGCGGTTTCCACCGGCGGCGATGCCGCGCCGGTTTCGCTCACCGCATCTTTGCGCCGGAAACGCGTTCCCGGCATCTGCCGGACAAATTCCGTATCGCCCCGGCGAAACATAACGTAATTTTCGCCGATTTCCACCAGCGTGCATCCGTCAATTTGCTCGCCTTCCTGCAGAAAAAAACCGTTGACGATCGCCACCGGTTCCTTGTCGAACATAATCGCCGATACCGTTAATTCCGGTTCGGCAAAAGAAAACGCCGGGAAGACCAAAAATCCGAGCCCCCATAATTGTTTTCGCAGTATCGTAAAAATCATGACTTATTGTACCGCATTTACTGCCGGGGTGCCAAGTTTTTTTCATCATCATCGCCGGAAAAGCGGCGGATAACCCGTATGCAAAAATACGGTAAAAATCCTATCGCCCGCTCAAAAAATTTATCAAAAAAAAACCGCAATTGACAATCGCAAAAAATACCTGATAGTATAGTAGACACGTTGACGGTGTGCAAATTTTCGCTTACTACGCACACCCGTGATACCAAATGGCCCGGATATCCCGAAAATGAACGCTCCCGTGCGGGAAACGGACAATCGTAACCGCTATGACTAAATTTATTCGTTTCCTCTGCAGCAGTTTATTCCGCGTCTGGGCGGGATTTACCGGAATCTACGGTTTGAGTATAGCCGCCGTTTTTATTCTTTGCCGGTATGCTCCCGCGCAGTGCTCCTTGCCGGGAATCACTCTTTTGTTTCTCAGCGGCAGCATCATCGTTTACCTTTACATCTACGGAATCAATCGGGATATGCGAAAATTTATCCGGGAAATCGAACCGATCTCCGAAGGGAACCTGCATATTTTCGCCGGCGATAAAACCTATCTCCAGCGCAAAGACGATCTCGGTAAGATCGCCGGCTGTATCCATATTGCCGCGCTCTACATTCGGAATATTCTCAAAAAAATCCAACGTTCCATCGAAAAAAACAAAACACTTGCTTCCCTGTTTGCCGAACACTACACCACAACCGTCGACCGTGTCATTGAAATCGTCGCGGAAAATCAAAAAACTTACGAAAAAACAACGGGAATCGGCGCACTGACCAAATCCGTCGCCGCGGAAATCGGCAGTTTCCGCAGCCATCTGGACACCATGCGCGGCGAGCTCAACCAGATCAGCACGGTTATGGCGGATTTTGCCAAACAAGGCGGCGATGCCAACCAACAAGCCGCCGCGGCTATCAAAAATATTGAAGCAGCGCAGGAAATCATCCTGCGCTGGAATCAAAAAACCCAGGGAGTATTTGTCAGCACGGAAAAAGGCAAAGACGTCATCCGCCTCCTGGCGGACACCGCCGACCAAACCAATCTTTTGGCGCTCAATGCCGCCATAGAAGCGGCGCGCGTCGGCGATGCCGGAAGGGGTTTTGCCGTCGTCGCCGAAGAGGTGCAGAAACTCGCGCAACGCACCCGCGCGTCGGTGCAGGAAGTCGCAACCGTCATTGATACGGTCGTCAATAACTTTTCCGGATTTAACGATATCAAAACCGTCTTTGAAACCGATTACCGAAAACATATCGATAATCTGCGCGGTATCATAAAAAAATTCGATAAACTGGGCAGTACGATTGAAACCATGGCTCGGCGTTTTGCCGAAATTAACACGCCGATCACCGTCCAGATTCAAAAAGCGGAAGCATTAACCAGTACCATCGAAAACATCGACGGCGAAATCCGCAACACCGCGGATTATTTACACCTGCTCAATGAACTCGTCACCCAAATGCAAAATACCGTCCAATCCATGCAGGAAATCCCCACGGACTTAAAACAGGCGAATTCGGAAATGTCCTCTCTGCTGGAAATGTTCAAACTGTAAACAAAGATCATGCGCCGGGTCAGCGCCAAAACATCAGCGAATCTTTTCACATCGGTTAAAACGACAACGCTACCTAACCCGACTATTTCGCCAGGATGGTGAAATAGTCGCCCGTAGGGCCGATACCGTATATCATTTATGATATACGGTTGCTATCGGGGTATGCCCGCACCGTATCGCTCGTCTGAGACGAGTAGTTATATGCGGGCGAACCCGACTATTTCGCCAGGATGGTGAAATAGTCGCCCGTAGGGCCGATACCGTATATCATTTATGATATACGGTTGCTATCGGGGTATGCCAGCACCGTATCGCTCGTCTGAGACGAGTACATATATGCGGGCGAAGCCATCCAGCAGATAAAAATACCGCTGGCCGTTGCGGTACAACACTACCGGCTCGTCGATGCCGGGCCCGTACACGTACCGCGCCACGAGTGCACTGCCGGCATCCGTTTCCTGGATGCATTCCCAGCCGTCATAGCAATAATAGACGCCGCTGCCGTTGACGGTTTTCGACGTCCGCCGTCCGGAATAATCATAGGTATAGGCAACATTCAACCCGGTTTTGGTGATCCGATTTAAACGCCCGTCGTAATCGTACCCATAAGTATAGGTGAGATTGCCGCCTGCACCGTAGGTATATGCCGTGCCGTTGACGCTGGAGTATTGGTTCTACCTTGCAAACCTGGAAAATCAGACTGCCGATTTTTTTTTCGCGATGTTTCCAACTTTCGCGTTTCGAGGTGCAGACACCGAAACGGGCCAATCGGGTTCATGTCGTTGTTATCCGGTTCCTTTCTGAAAACGCCCTCAAACAATCCATTCCTTCCTTGTAGAAAGCATTGAACTCCTCGACAAGCCTTGCCAGCGACACACCATCTAACTTGGCATCTGATTTTATCTTGTTGTATTTCAGTGCGAGAACGTAAACGCAGGGTTCATCCTTGCCGACCAAAGTGATATCCGACTGAACAAAAGAGTGCTTGAAAGCATTTGCAATTTCATTCAACGTCTTCAGGAACCCACGGTGTTCCCTGAATAACTCCAATTGGTTGTTATGTGGGTTCTCGACCACGCCCCCAATGCAGTCAACTTCAATTTTATTTGGGTAAACTCGTTCCTTCTCCCATTTAGTTAAGCACCATATTAATGCAATCATTTCGTCAACCGCACGCCTGATGAGGTAGACCGCCTGTTCGTTGGCGAATATGTGCCGTTCATAAACATTACATGGCAGCACCCCCTCGGTTCTGGCCTGTTCCCAAAAAATCACGCTCTCTGACAGCCTACGATTAGCCTCGTCAAGTTGTTGGCATAACTTCATTAACTTAAGTTGAAAGTTACCGTAAGGCGAATCTGATGGGAGCCAAAATAATAACCGTGCATTATAAGGCTCATCAGGACTCTTACCATTGTCTATCAGAAATTTTTTCATATTGTCTTCCGCTAACGTTCCGGATGAGCTGTCGAAGAAACGAGCAACGCCCCCGATGTCGGCTCGACTAGGGCGATAGAACGCATCCTAAAAATGCCGAAGACGTACATAGAGCCGAAAAACCGGATTGACGAATTCGTAGATACCGGGACGCTCGGGTACTCTCACGAGAGTGGGACCAAACGCACCGTTAAGAAGTCGAGGAAGGATCTGATCGACATATTGAATGCTTAAATCTTCTGCTTCCTTCCTCACTTTCTTTAAAAATACACGACCAACATCTTCGTTGAAAATCGTATTTTCTTCGGGCTGCTCTGCCAGCAGATGCAGAAGAATTTGACGATCTGTGGAATTGCCTATTGCCCGCTGATAGGTACGCTCCAACGTTGGAAAACTCTTCCCGGTCTTTATGTCATCGAGAACCTCTTGAAATATCACCTCGCTAACCTCGGTAGTCCTCTTATTATTCACCTTTAGGACACACTCCTTCCCGAGCAGCTGTGTAAAATACGGATATCCTTCGGAGATTCGTGCAATTTCTTTCTTTACGGCTGGCACAAACGTCAGATGTCCTTTAAATAGCTGCTCCGCCCGATTTAGTATCCCCTGTGTCTCAAACTCAGCCATTGGTTTCACATGAATAGCACCCTGTTCGAGAAGCCGTTCCACGGATGCATGATCTTGAATTAAATCGTGTAAGTCGTGACCGATTCCGGAAATACCAAATTTTAAATCAGCCGTGCTCAAAGATTTGATAAGCGACCCCAAACCGTTCTTATTAGGAATGACATCAAATTCGTCTAAGAGAACAAGAAGCGCATCACGCCCCATAAGCTTCTTTACTTGATGTGTAACAATGGCACTCGTGAAGTTGCGAAACGTCTGTACGATATCGCCGGAAACTACGCGCGCATACTTTGATGACTCGACTCCCTTAGTGCCCCAGGAAACGACTTTGAGATCGGCTCCTCCGTGCACTTCCTGAGATCTGGTGAATTCTGTAAGTTCCTTCCCATCATTTGGCACCAAGCGCAACAAGCCGTCTTCTTCGTTTTGATCGTTGCACATGCGCGTGAGCAATGTTGCACCGTCGGAAATCATCGAATCACACGCATAGTAGACGGTCAAATATTTTCGTGTATTCTTAGGGATCTCGTGGTCCAAGCCCGCTTGACGCGCAAGTGTGTAATCGCCTAATGCCATTTGCTGTATCTGACGTAGGAGCGATGATTTTCCAACTCCTCGCTTTCCATAGACTGCGATTAATCCGAGCGGGGAATTCAGTGCGTTCATGCACGAGCGGATGAGATCGGTTCGTCCGACGAATCGATTAGGATCCCGAATTACGTCCGACGTAAATCCAATTTCTGGATCAATCATAGCACATCCTCCATAGGATTAAACGTTTTAATCTTTTCTTTGATTTATTTATATTCTACATTTTATTTTAATTATAGACCTTTGTCACGTCAACAAAAACCGCGCGTTAGCCCTTAAAACCGGTTCCACAATGCGGAATTGCGGAACCCTGGCGATTAAATGGGCGTAGCCTGACACAGACCGGCGGCACCTATCCCGTGCCGAAGCGGCGGGATCTATCCCGCCGATCTGTGGCGGGATGTGCGACGGCGGCCCGCAGAGCCGATTTCAAAAATTATTTTGCTACGCTTGATATACTCATCGTATCCGGCGAATTATCGTTATCATAATAAATTTCTATATCATAAACACCACTATTCTGTTGCGGATCCGCACTCACAAGATGAAAATGCTGGTCTTTTTTTTCTAACAGAAGTGATAGCATGGAAATTAATTTTTCTATGTCAGCTTTTTTAAGCCCAATGGATAAACCATACCACCCTGTTTTAAAATCTTCCAGTTTAATACGCATGCTTATTATTCTCCCTTATTTATTCCGGCAAAATATGGTTACCATCCGCATCATGCCAATGGTCTTTACCACGCCATCCCGGTTCATTGGGATCGCCTTTATCCCATCTCCTGACTATATTCCCATTTTTATCTTTCCACTGACGATGCTTACCGTTTGTATTATTTTTTGCACCCAATTCTTCTGTCACACCATCCGGGGCATCCCAGTCATCAGGGTCTGCAGGATAGTCATTAAGCGCATCCCCCTCCTCCCCCGCCCCCAGCCCATACGGATCCACCCAGTTCACCGGATTATTGTAGCCCGCTTATTTCATCGCCGCAGGGAATCGTGCGATGAAATGGG
>JAMWCB010000036.1 GCA_023819605.1 Candidatus Omnitrophota bacterium | reverse complement strand
CGGAGACATCCAGATTATAACCGCGCGCCGCCCATAGATATCCGCCTTCCAGAGAATAGACGAGCTTGATCGACTGTTCCCCGTGCGTCTTCTGCCCGGTTTCCGCCGACACTTCCAAGGTCGCGCCGTTGCCTGACCCATAATCGACAGTCTGGTACGACAAAGGGCCTTCGAAACTATCCAACAATAACGTTTGCGGTCCCCGGCTGCATCCAGCCGCCGCGATCAAAACCAAACTACCGAAAAGCAGCCAATTTTTCATGCGTTCCCTCCCTGCCGTCGATTATTTACATGCACATGGCCCCTTCACCATCGCATCCGACAGCAGCGTTGTTGATCGCCGGCGCGGATACAAACGTCTTTATCTTACTACAGCCGCTCATCCTCTGTCAATTTTCACCTGCCTGGAAAAATCTATTGAGTTATTTAAAAAAACTCTTTATGATAATTGCATGTCAAGCCGCATAAAAAATTTTTCCCACCGGGCATATCCGGATCGTTTCGTTTATTCCATTTTTGTCGGCGCCGCGTTCATTTGCATCGGCATACTGCCGCCGTGCAGCCCGCTTCTGCACCCAGGCGGCAGTTTCTTATTGTTTTTAATCGTCTTTTTTTGCGGCATCAGCTTCGGATTGGCCGGGGGCTTATCCGCGGCAATACTCGCCGTGTATCTGATGCTGCTGGGGAACAACATCGCGTTGCCGGATCTGCCACGCCTGCCGCCGGAACAACAGCAATCGCTTTCATTCCTTTTTTTTATTTATTTCATGGGCGGCAGTATGGCCGGGTACCATGCGGAAACCGACCGTCGGGTCAAACGCCACCTCGACAAACTGACCCAAATCGACAAGCTCACCGGCTGCTACACGTTTCCGTTTATCATGAACCTGTTGGAACGGGAAACCTCCCGTTCACGCCGTTACAAATTAAACCTTACCGTTGCCCTGGTCGATATTGATTTCTTTAAAAAAATCAACAACTCCTACGGACATCTGGTCGGCAACGACCTGCTCAAACATTTTGCCAAAACACTACGCCATTGCCTGCGCCACACCGACAGCGCCGGCCGCTATAACGGCGAAGAGTTTCTTTTGGTGTTACCGGAATCCACCCCGGACCAGGCGCTCATCGCCTTGGAACGGTTGCAGGAACACTTGCAACGGATACGCATGCGCTCGCCCCGCACCAGGACATTTTTACAATTGCCGCTGTCGTTCAGCGCCGGCGTCGCCTGCTTCCCGCACAACGGTGACGAACTATCCGCACTGCTCAGCACTGCCGACATCGCCTTAGCCAAAGCAAAAAAAGGCGGCCGCAACCGCATCGTCGTCGAACGCCGCCGCTGGCTGCGGGTCAGGCCGCCGCAGGCGCTGCGGATGGTGCTCGTCGACTTCAAAGCCCGGCAAATGGTGGAGAGCGTTGAAATCGTCGACATCTCCCAGGAAGGAATGCGGGTGCTCCTGCAACGGCCGGTACCGCATGATACGGTGCTCTGCCGGATTTATTTTGAAAAGAACAAGGAAGCTGTGGAAGTGGAAAGCCGTATTGTCCGGCGAAGCAGCGATGAAAGCGGGCGGCCGCTCGTCGGCATTCAATTTATCAATCCGCCGGCGGCTCTGCGCCAAAAAATTATTCAGATGCCCACGGATTCACCGATTAACTAATCCGTATCGTCACCATCGTCATACAATATGCACGCTCATTTAGTTATATTAAAAAAGGATACGCATGAAAACCCTGGGAATCTGCCTGGGCGCTTCCACGATCAGTATCGTTGAAGCGTCCGGCGGACAAACCACTACTGCGCGGCTGATTTTCTCAGCCCGCCACGAAGGCAATCCGCAACAGATGCTTGCGGAAGCGTTACACCGCTGCGCCGCCGGCGCGCATCCGGTCATCGCCGCCACCGGCCGCAAAATCTGCCGCTTTTTGACCTGCCCGGTCATCGCCGAACCGGAAGCCAGCGAATACGCCCTGGAATACGTCACCCACGGCAAAGAACATTTCGACGCGTTAATCAGCTGCGGCGGCGAAACATTCATGGCTTACGCCTTGGACAAAAACGACCGCATCAGCACCGCCTACACCGGAAATAAATGCGCCTCCGGAACCGGCGAATTCTTCCTCCAGCAAATCCGCCGCATGAATTTAAACATCACCGACGCGCTTTCCCTGGCGAAAGGAACCACTCCTTTTAAAGTCGCCGGCCGCTGTTCGGTATTCTGCAAAAGCGACTGCACCCACGCCTTAAACCGCGGCGAACCCAAAGAGCATGTTGTTGCCGGGCTTTCGGAAATGGTCGCGCTCAAAATCTTGGAACTGATTTCAAAATTACCTCACGGCCAGGTAATCCTCGTCGGCGGCGTTTCCCGCAACGAAATCGTCGTCGGCTACCTTCGGCAGCACCTGCGTACCGTTTACGTGCCGGAGGAGGCCGGTTATTTTGAAGCGCTCGGCGCCGCGCTCTGGGCGTTAAAAAATCGGCCCGCGCCTATTGATCCGGCGCAAATTTTCAAACAAAGCGTTATCTCGTTCAGCACCTTGCCGGCGTTACGGAATGCCGCGCCGCTGGTAGAATTTAAAGAATTGCCTTTAACCCCGCTGAAGCCCTACGATGAATGTGTCATCGGCTTGGATGTCGGATCAACCACAACCAAAGCCGTAGCCATCCGGCTTTCCGACGGCGCTATCTGCGCCTCTATCTATTTACGCACGCTCGGGCAACCGGTTGAAGCGGCGCGCAATTGCTACCGCGATTTTTTAAACAAATTTCCCCGCGGCGTTGCCGTCGTGGGCCTGGGGGTCACCGGCTCCGGCCGGCAAATCGCCGCGCTGCACGCATTAACGCTCGACGTGATTAACGAAATAATCGCGCACGCGCATGCCGCCGCGTTCTTCGATCCGGACGTCGACACTATTTTTGAAATCGGCGGACAGGACGCCAAATACACGTATTTAGTCAACGGCGTACCCTGTGATTACGCGATGAATGAAGCCTGCTCGGCCGGCACCGGCTCATTTCTGGAAGAAGCGTGCAAAGAGACTCTCGGCGTGGAAATGACGGGTATTTCCAACGCGGCGATGGACGGAAACACCGCGCCGAACTTCAACGACCAATGCGCCGCATTTATTTCCGGCGACATCAAGACTGCCGCGCAGGAAGGCATGAAAAAAGAAGATATCATTGCCGGCCTGGTTTACTCCATCTGTATGAATTACACCAACCGCGTCAAAGGATTGCGGCCGACCGGAAAAAAAATTTTCATGCAGGGCGGCGTCTGCTATATAAAAGCCGTTCCGTTGGCCATGGCTTCGCTGCTCGAAAAACCGATTATCGTCCCCCCCCACCCCGGACTGATGGGCGCCTTTGGCGTCGCTCTGGAAGTGCGCCACCGGATCAACAGCGGCATATCCCGTAAAGCGACGTACGACCTGACGGCGCTGGCTGAACGCACCGTCTCCTACGGCAAACCCTTTCACTGCCAAAGCCCGGAATGCGGCAGAAACTGCGAAATTGCGGTAATCACCGTCGAACACAAAAAATATCCGTTCGGCGGCGCCTGCAATAAATATTATAACCTGCGTTTTGAACAGCTGGCCGACACGCACGAACGCGATCTGGTGAACCTGCGGCAAAAACTCTTGTTTGCCGGCTACCAGCCGCCGGCGGCGCGCGACGCGGCGATTACCGTGGGAATCAACCGTTCGTTTCTAACCTTCAGCCTCTTTCCTTTGTACCGGACTTTTTTCGAAAAGCTCGGGTTCAAAGTTTTACTTCCCGATTCCCTACGGCCGGAAGGATTGACGCAGCAAGGCGCGGCATTCTGCTACCCAGCCGGCGTCGCACACGGTTTTTTCTCCGACCTGTTGGACAAAAAACCCCACTACCTTTTTCTGCCGCAGGTCGCGGAAATTCCGGTGCAAAACGCCATTTCCCTTCAACCGGAGCACCAATCCACCTGTCATATTCTCCAGGCCGAACCGTACTATTTAAAAACGACGTTTAAGCGCCGCCTGTCCGGCATGCGTCTCTTGACGCCGGTATTCAATTTTTCCCGCGGCTACGCCGCCGCGGAAGGAGATTTTATCCAAGTAGCCCGCAAGTTGGGTGTGCACAAAGCCCCGGCGCTCGCCGCCTTCCAGGATGCCTGCGCGGCGCAAGCGCGTTTTACGGAAACACTCAAAAAACGCGGCGTGGAACTTATGCAGCGCCTGCGCGCCCATCCGGAAGAAACCGCCATCGTCCTTTTTGGGCGTTTCTATAACGCCTTTTGCCCGGACATCAATGTGTCCATCCCGCAAAAATTCTCCTCGCGCGGCATCACCATTGTTCCCTTTGAATTTCTGCCCTATGATTTCGAACCCTATGCCGGGCCGCCGGAATTTTTCGGAGAAGACCTGACCTGGGCCACCGGGCAGATGATTCTGCGCGCAGCTTCTTTTGTCCAGCGCCACCGCCAACTCTTCGGCGTTTACATCACCAACTTCAGCTGCGGTCCGGACTCATTCCTGCTCACCTATTTCCGGCAGATCATGCAGGAAAAACCTTCGCTGACCCTGGAAATCGACAGCCACACCGCCGACGCCGGCATCACCACGCGCGTCGAAGCATTCCTGGATATTGTACAGCGCTTTCGCCGAATCACCGCAGCAGCGGCAGAACCTGCGCCCCGCCGCCGTTTCATTCCCGCGCGCATGGTCGTCCGCCGCGGGAAGCCGACGGTGATCAGTTCTACAAACCGGGAATACAGCATTTTTTCCCGCCGCGTGCACCTGTTGATCCCTTCCATGGGCGACCTGGGCACCGACGCCCTGACCGCGGCATTCGCGCGCGCCGGCGTACGCACCACCGCCATGGGCATCCCGGACAATGAAACCCTGAAACTCGGCCGGCAGCAAAGCAGCTGCAAAGAATGCCTGCCGCTTATTCTCTGCTGCGGCAATCTGCTAAAGTACCTGCAGCACCGGCCGGATACTAATGAATTACTCCTCTACTTCATGCCCACGGTAGGCGGCAACTGCCGTTTTTCGCAGTACGGCGTTTTTTTAAAAAACATGATCAACCGCAACCGATGGGAAAACGTCGCCATCTATTCCATGACCAGCGAAAACGGATACGTCGGGTTCGGCAACCGTTTTAATATCATGGCCTTCAAAGCGACGCTGGTCGCCGACGCTTTCGACGACATCCGCAATACTCTGCGCGTATTGGCCAAAGACCAGGAACAGGCACTGCTGATTTTCAACCGCGAATGGAAAAAAATCATCCAAGTCATCAGCGCCAGGAAAGGCCATCTGGAACATCAGTTAGAAAAAACCGCTCAGGAACTGCGGCGCATCCCTTTAAAATACCCGCTGCGCGAAGCGCGTTTCGTTTCGCTACTGGGAGAAATTTTCGTGCGCAAAGAAATCTTTTCCCGCCAGGGAATCGTAGAACGGCTTGCCGAGCGCCAGATCATCCCGCGCACCGCATCCGTAGTCGAATGGCTCTATTATGTCGATTACCTCGTAAAACGCGGTATTATCCGCAACGCCTTCTCGTTGCGGCGGCAGGTCGAATTTACCGTAAAGAATTCATTCCAGTATCTTTTTGAAAAAAATATCAAAAAAATTCTTTCCCGTTCCGGGCTCTACGACGGAGAAATTATTGACATAAAAAAACTGATCGAATACGGCATTGACCATGTGCCGCTGGCGCTCACCGGCGAACCGATCATCATCATTGGGGCGGCATTGCGGGAAGTGCTGCACTCGGTTTGCGGCGTTATCTCCATCGGACCGTTCAGCTGCCTGCCCACACGCGTGACTGAATCGATTCTTTCTAAAGAAATGACGCTAGAAAGCAAACGCAAAACCAGCCGCCATGACCTAACACATTTCGGTCATTTGTCGGAATTGCCGTTCCTTTCCGTCGAAGTCGACGGCAACGCCTTTACGCCGGTCATGGATGCGCGCGTGGAGGCGTTCTGCCTGCAGGCCGAACGTGTCCACGCCGCCATGCACAAATCATAAAAGAGAAAAAGGGTCGAGTAGGCCGAGTATTGATAGCCCTCAGCCCCTCACAGAACCGGACTTGAAACTCGCGCTTCATCCGGCTCTTCTTGTCCAGCCCTCACTATATCCTATGCCCAATGCGCGAACAGTTCCGGTTTCCGATGCCTTAGTCCTTTCAACCAACACAGAGTTACCATGAACTTCCGATGTAGATGCGCATATTTCCGCATCGCCCATCGTGCTATCAGATGGTCAATTTGTCGCCGGATACATCCCAGCGCCGATTTGCCGTATGCTCCATAATACTGATACCATCCTCTGACGATTGGATTCATCCATTCCGCTATTGCTTTGATGTCTAACGGACTTTGTTTACTCAGTTCCCAGCTTCGGATTGTCTTGCCTATCGCTTGCAGTGATTTCGGACTGATTGCCGGCGTAAACCCGAAAAACAGCTGCCCTTTGCTCCTGCTTTTACACGACCGGCCCCGAAACTCATACCCGAGAAAATCAAATCTCTTCTCCGGATATTCTTCCGTCCGCTGTCCATCTTTACAATAGACGATTCTCGTCTTCTCAGGATGTGCTATCAATTTCCACATCGCAATCCGTTCCTTGACCCTTCCCAACACGTATCGCGCCTGCTTCTCTGTCCGGCAATGGATTACTATATCATCGGCATATCGCTCAAACGCTACCGTCGGAAATTCTCCGGCCATCCACTGGTCAAACGCATAATGCAAATATAGATTCGCTAACAACGGACTGATCACCCCGCCCTGCGGCGTTCCCGCTCTTCGCTCCTCCATGCCTTGTCCAGCTATTTGCATCGGCGCTTGCAGCCAGCGACTTACGTACAGATGCACCCATTTTTCTTCCGTGTGTTTTCTGACCAGACTCATCATCAGGTTATGATCTATCGTATCGAAAAATCCCTTGATATCCAGATCAATCACCCAATCATGCTTCCAGCACCGTTGCCGCGCCCTGCCTATTGCCTGTTGCGCGCTCTTTCCCATTCGATAACCATACGAATCAGGATGGAACAGTGGCTCAATGTTCGGCTCCAGATATAACTTCACTACGGTCTGGGCTATCCGATCCGTTACGGTCGGTATCCCAAGTCTCCGGGTTCCTCCGTTTGCCTTGGGTATTTCTACTCCTCGTACCGCCGCCGGCATATAACTTCCCGATGACATCCGATTCCAGAGCTTATAGAGGTTATCCTTGAGTTTGCTCTCAAATTCCTCTATCGTCTGCTCATCAATCCCGCCGGTTCCTTTTCGGCTTTTCACCAACCGATATGCTTCCATTACCGCTGCTTTGGATATTGCGTACGGCTTTGTTTTAACGATAAACTCCTCCCTCTTCAGGTTGATTTACCTTTAAAACCGAACAAGTCTGTCCCTTCGCTCCACTTCCATTACAGAAGCTTCTTCACTACTACGGACAGATCCGCCCCTGTTGTTAGTTTAAGCAAGCCTCGCACGGTTCTTCCGTGCTTGTGCTGTCTATCGTTGCACCAACGACAGGTTCCCACGTTCCGCGCTAAAGCCTGAACAGAAATCATGCCGTCTCTATGCCGGATGCCGCAGAGCCAGTTTTACACGCGCCCGCTCTGCTTTTCCCAACGACTGACCAACCGTTGGTTTTGACATCGTCTCTGAGTTTCGACACTTGTTCAACGGTTCACTTGCGTTCATCTTTTCTGTTCTTACGATCACTTGACGTTCACCACCATGTCTTTTGGACACAGCAGCTCAAGGTCGTTTGGTATCTGCTCGTGCCAGCCGATACCGAGAGGCCTTCTCTCATCTTTTGCGCAACTTCGTGGCACACGGTCAGACCTCGAAACTCGAATTTCGAAACAATCTTTTCCATTTCCCGCCGCAACCGCTTATCCTGACCAAGCCGCCGCTCAAACCCATGCGCTGCCTTGCTCACTGCTGACCAATTCATGCCAACAATTTCCCCGATCTGCGCATTCGTCAGCGGCGTATGACGCCGCAATAAATAAACCACTATTTGTTTTTCATTTTGCGTACGGCCATGGCCGGAAAAAATTTTTTCACGCTTTTTTCCGCACGCGACCTCTATCGCTTTTATTACCGTTTCCGGGTTTTCATACTCGCCGAATTTTTTTCCAAACGCGACCTCCCGCAACGGAGACGACTTCCTTATTTTTCCCACCATGCGTTCCACAAATTCTTCGCTGCCCATAATCATCCCCGCCTGCAGCGAAGGTAACTGGTCTTCTCTCTCCATTGCCTGTGTGACAAACTGAACATATTCATTCGTCGTCATTCCCAACACGCCTAAGATTGCGGTTCCATCAATAACACGATCACTGTCTCCCTGGGAATAATACCGATAACTACTCCACCGATAATCTGCTGCGCACGACACAATACCTGACTTGACTGGATTCAAATGAATATACCGTGTTAAGGCCAAAAGATATTTTTCTTTCTCAACAACAATTGATTTATAGCGACCTTGAAACAGATGTCCCGTCCTTTGATGCTTAACATTATAGTAAACGGTATACGCGGTATTCAGATATTGCATAATCCGCGACAAATTTGGTTGGGGCGTCTCCAATAATAAATGATAGTGATTGGGCATCAGGACATACGCATACAGCTGACAGCGAAATCGCTCACATACCTCTTGGCAATAGAAGAGAAATTTTTGATAATCCCCGGAACGGCGAAAAATCGCCTTGCGGTCATCGCCGCGGCTCATGATATGGTAGAAGGTATTTTCAGCTTGCAATCGATACGGCCGCGCCATAGACTACTCCCCTCCTAAAAAAACCTACACCTATTCAAGAGATATTTTATGCAGCGGTTGACCATCTGTCAATGAAATTCGAGTTTCGAGGTCTGACCCCTTATTTCAGGTGGGCGAGGACGGCATGAGTACGGCGCACGATGCGTAGGATTTCCGCGTCACGCAGACAAAACGGCAGGAAAAAATAGATCACGTTGCCCAAAGGTCGCAATAACAAATGTTCGGCAAGGCCTTCCCGATATACCTGAAAACCCACGCGCTGCTCAAAAGCGAACGGCTCTTTCGTCGCGCGGTCGCGCACCAACTCAACCGCGCCAACCATGCCGATGCCGCGCACATCGCCGACATTAGGCAGATGCCGGAATTGCTGCATGGCTTTTTGCAGCACAACCGCCTGGCTCTGCACCCGTTCAACAACCCGTTCTTCCGTATATATTTTTAACGCCTCCACCGCCACGGCGCAGGCCAACGGATTTGCCGTATAAGTATGCCCGTGATAAAATGTTTTCTTGCGCGTGTAATCATCATAGAACGCCTGATATATTTGTTCCGTCACCAGCGTGACGCCCAGCGGCAAATACCCGGCCGTGATTCCTTTAGACAGACAGAGAAAATCCGGCGTTGCCGCAGTCTGTTCGCAGGCAAACATAGTACCGGTGCGGCAAAAACCCGTGGCGATTTCGTCGAAAATGATATGCGCGCCGCAGCCGCGCGCGATGGCCACCGCGCCTTCCAGATATTCCCGCGGGTAGACAATCATCCCACCGGCTGCCAAAAGTAACGGTTCGATGATCAACGCGCTGACGCGATTTCCCTCAGCCGCGCATATCTGCCGCAGCGGCTCCAGGCACGCGATACCGCAGGAAGGATACTGCTTACCGCAGGGACAACGATAACAATAAGGAGCCGGCACGTGCCGTGCATCAAAAAGCAACGGTGAAAATACTTCGTTGAACGCGCTGCGGCCGCTAACGCTCATCGCGCCCACGGTATCGCCGTGATAGCCGTGATCAAGTCCGATGAACAAACTCCGCTGCGGCTGGGCGGTATTGCGCCAATACTGCAGGGACATTTTCAAGGCCACCTCCACAGCCGTGGAACCGTTGTCGGAAAAGAAAACTTTTTTCAGGCCTTCCGGAGCAATCGCCGTCAGGCGTTCGGCCAACTCGATTGCCGGCGGATGCGTTATCCCGGCAAACAAGGTATGCTCAAGCTGATTCATTTGACGTCGCAACGCGGCTTTCAACCGCGGGTGGTTATGCCCCAGCGTGTTGCACCACCAGCTGGAAATCGTATCATAGTAATAATTACCGTCGGCGCTGAACAGTTTCGCGCCCCGCGCGCGGGTGATCAGCAGCGGCGGCTGCAGCTCATAATCTTTCATCTGGGTAAAGGGATGCCAGCACCGTGCGGCATCCCGCGAAATCCACTCAGAAACCATTTTATCCTCTTTTAATCGACCCGAGCAGTTTCCCGGTTTTGTTTCGGCACATCAACGCCGCGTCTGCACTAACTCCGCTAATCGCTCCCGCACAAACGGCCGCTGCCACAGCGGCGTATCATCTTCCGCATAGACCGCAAGGTTTTCATTGAATGTTTTTTTCTGAGCGCAGCGATAAATAATTCCCAGCGGCAGCTTTTCCGTTTCAATCGCACGCTGAAACGCCGCCGCGCGATTTTCCGGGTCGTAGCTGTCCTCCAAACGATAGGTATGTTCCCGAAACCACTGGAACGTATTAATTTTATTAAACGTCACACACGGCTGCAGGATATCCACCAAGGCATACCCCCGATGCTGGATCGCCTGTTTCAAGACCGACTTGGTCTGCGCCATATCGCCGATAAATACGCGCGCCACAAACGACGCGTCCAGGGCTATCGCCACGGCCAAGGGATTAAACGGTTCCGAAATCGTTCCCTCGACCTGTACCGGCGTTTTAAATCCCCGCGCGCTGGTCGGGGATGCCTGCCCTTTGGTCAAACCGTAAACCATGTTATTGTGCACTAAATTCGTAATCGCCGGATTACGTCGGATGGTGTGCATAAAATGATTGCCGCCTTCGCCGTACATATCACCGTCACCGCTGGCGGCAATCACGGTCAGACGGGGATTAACCGCTTTAATCGCTGTCGCCGGCGGCAGGGCGCGGCCGTGCAGACCGTTGAACATATGCGCCTTGATATACTGCGGTAGCTTGGCCGCCTGGCCGATGCCGGAAACGATGACGACATCCTGCGGCGATAACTGTAGTTCCGACAGCGAGTCTTTCAAAACCCGCAAGATACCAAAATTGCCGCAGCCCGGACACCAAGCTATATCGATTTTCCCCGGATCAAAACTATTCTCTGTCGCCATGGTCGCCTCCGGTCAGTACAATGCGCAAACGTTCCGTCAATTCATCGACAAAAAACGGCAAACCGTCGTATTTCAATATTTTTTCCGAAACCGGTACGCCGGTGGTCATCTGCAACAAGCGCGCAAATTGCCCGGTCGCATTATTTTCAATCACAATCAGCTGCTCGGCCCGGCGTAAATAAGCCGCCGTATCTGCATGCAGCGGATACACCTGGCGGAAATGCAGCACGGCTAAATCATCGCGCTCCAGGCGCGCGCAGGCTTCTTCGACAATCAAGCGCGTCGACCCCCAACACACCAGCGCGATACGATAGGTTGTGCTGCCGGTGACGCGCGGCGGCACGGCCTCAGCCTGCAACGCGGTCATTTTTTTTAAACGCTTTTCCACCATCTGCGTGCGCACCAAACGATCTTCCGTAATCTGAGCGCGTTCATCATGCTCATCGCTGTCAACCCGCACCAAACCATTGCCATTACCGGGAATACCGCGCGGCGAAATCCCGTCCGGCGTCAACCGGTACCGTTGATAATTTTTGTCCGTAGCGACGCTCCGCGGTGACACCTCCAGCGAAGAAACATCAAATACCGGATGATTATAATACGAATCCATCAAATATTGATCAGTGAGAATAAACACCGGGATTTGATATTTGTCGGCCACGGCAAAGGCCTGCTGCGCGCACCAAAACGCCTCACATACCGACCCCGGCGCAAAGATGACACGGGGAAACTCGCCGTGGCCGGAATACAACGCCAGGTCTAAATCTCCCTGCTCTGTGCGCGTGGGCAACCCGGTTGCCGGCCCCGGGCGCTGGGCCAGATGAATCACCAGCGGGCTTTCCAACATACCGGCTAAGCTCACGCCTTCTTCCATGAGCGCGAAACCGCCGCCGGAGGTTGTCACCAGCGCCCGCGCGCCCGCGTACCAGGCGCCGATCGCCATATTAATCGCGCTGATTTCATCTTCTGCCTGCTCGGCTATCACATTGAATCGCCGCGCCTGCGTAGCAAGAAAAGTCAAGACACCGGTCGATGGCGACATCGGATAAGAACTGACAAAATTACAACCGCCGGCCAACGCTCCCATGCCCACGCTCTCCGCGCCGTTGAGCACGATTTCTTCGGCTATTTTCGCATCCGACTGCGGAATCTGCCAGGGGAAACAGCCGCGGCGGCGCCGGATATCCGCGCTGCAGGAATACCCCCGGCGTAATGCGTCCTGATTAGCCACGATAACTTCCGCCGGTTTACCGGTAAAAAATTTTTCTATTTCCCGGGCCGCACGCTCTTCGACTATGGCCAGCAACCCGCACAATACACCGACGGCGACACTATTGGCGTACAGAGGATTACCCAATTCCTGGGCAATCGTGGAAAACGGCACGTCGATAATCGATTCCGAGAACGTACCCAGCGCTTGGCGCTCGCCGATAATCACCGTATGTGCCGAAAACCGCCAACGCAGATGCGGCAATGCCCCGGCATCAAGCAATACCGCCACATCAATACGCTGCACCGGCGCGCGCACCGGCCCACTGTCCACACGAATCTGCGTGGAGTTACTCCCCCCCCGAATCCGCGACATATATTCCTTGGTCGCGTATACATGAAAATTATTAACCTTAATAATTCGCGTCAACAGCGATTCAATGGTCTGCACCCCCTGCCCGGCTTCACCGCAAATCACAACGGAAATACTCGTATCCTGATTTCTCATAAAACCTCCCTGCCGCGCTCAGGATTCAATATTTCTTTTCCGCCGCAGCACTCGTATCGTTGGATTCCGGGATGTCGTTGAGCACAAAAGACTTTTCCCAGGCCGGACCGCGCTTAGGGGAAACCGTCACAACGATTGTCTTTGCCTCGGCCAAGTGCGGCACATCAAATTGTGCGCGCTGCCATGGCCCGCGCTGGACGGTAAAACGACGCTCCATTTTATCGCGGTCATCAACCTTGAGCGATATCATCTCTACATACACATAGCGCGGCTGCTTGGTCGGGTAATATACGGCCACGTCTATTGTTCCGGCAGCAGTATTCTTCGTAACCTCAACTTTTTGCGGTTCACGGGCAAAACATGTCCCGCTAAAAAACAACGCCAACACAAAAACACCCCAACCGATTTTAAACTTCATGCACAACCTCCTTATCGTAAAACGTAACTCCGGTACTGTTTTTCTATTGTACTAAACCAATCGGCCAATTACCAGCTTCAAACACTGCGGACAATGATAAAAAAATAAAGTTTTTCTCCTATCTGCCGATAAATATGTTTGTATGGATTCATTTCTGGAAATGTGTCAATCAAAGGAGGGAATATGGCGGAATGCGCGTTACTCAAAGGATGTCTATTTTTCAACGACAAAATGCCGATTGACAGCGCCTTGGGGAAATTATACAAAAACCGTTATTGCCTGAAAGACAACAGCCAATGCGCTCGCTACATGATTGCTTCGACGATCGGGCGGGAAAAAGTACCGACCAATCTTTTTCCCAACATGCATGAAGAAGCGGAAAAAATCCTTAAAGAAAACAAAGCATAAAACGTCGTTCTTCATGATAAAAAAACTCCGACTCTAGCAGTCGGAGTTTTTTTATCACCGTTAAATCGCCGCGCCGATCAATACAGCGGCACTTTCTTCATGCGACAATTCTGTTTTTGCAACCGGCACAGCCATCCCTATTTCCCAAATTTCCAACTGCTGCGCGACGCTCGCAAGTTGACGTTCAATTGTTTCCAGCTCCGCAATCAACAGACGCTGCTTGTCAAATTCAGCGATTTTATCCAAAATCTGCTGCGCATATTTATTTCCCTCATCTACTATATTTATTAAAACAAATTTTAAAATCTCTATATTATTTAAAACAACGTTTAAAATCTCATCCGTTGAACGCGATGGTTTTACATAAAAAGTATTCACCCATTTTTCTCCCGCCCTGATAATAACAACTTCTTCCCTATCGTTGCGCTGCTGCAAATCGAAAAGATTATCTCCTTGCGCAAATCCTTTAACAAAATTCTGCATTTGCGCGAACGACATTACATTTTCCGCCAACTCCTGATTGATTGCCGCTTTTCTCGCTTCAAGCGCGGCGCGTTGGTCACGCAGCGCGGTGTGCCGCGCCAAGCCAACGCTCCGCTGCTCCTCACGATGCATCGCCGCTGTCTCGACTATTTCCGGACTGTGTACGCCATCCAAATACTTCATCAGATCCTTTCCCGAAAATAAATCAGCATGCCTGACATTGATATCCGAGAACAACTGATCAAACCACGGCTCTGCCTGCCGCAGGTGAGCCAACAGTTCTTTTTCTGCGCTCAGAATCGACAAACTCTTGTCAAGATATGCCGCTTGTGTATTAGTCGCCACATGCCATAACGCATCAATCACGCTATCCGGGATTTCCAGCAATTCTTCCTGCAGCGCAGGAGCGGGCCGCGCCAGAGCAACCGCTTCGCGTACAATATCCGCCACATTTGCCCGCATCGCCGCCATATCTGGAGCGGAACTCTCCACCACAGTACGCAACTTCGTAATATGCCCGGCCAATGACTGCGGCAACACTACCACAGGTTGGTCACCAGCAGTATTATCACCCGCCGGCGGAATCATCTGCGGCAGGCGATGATCTTCGGTTTGCGGCTGCCAGGTTGCGATGATGCGATACAGTGCCTGCAGATGGTCCTGAAGCTCCCAAAAATATTGATTTTTCAACTGCTGATCAGCATCAAGATTCGGTTTACTCTCCTTTAAACGATCCATCGTATCTTCCACAATGTTTTTTCCCGCTTGCGTCATGATAGATTCCAACGGATACCCCGCCTCGGCAAGAGCCGCGATCAGCAGCGGAATCAACCGCCAGGCACCGTCAAAATTCGTATCTTCCCGCAACATGCCGGCGACGACATCGCATACTTCCTGCCGATAGCGCCTGCATTCCGGCATCGCCGCGGCGACATCCGGCAATGACAACACCAGCACCATATCATGGCACAACTCCAGGATAGGGCCGGCATATTCATCGTAGGACTTATTGCTCTGTGGGTCCGCGCTTGCCTGCAAATATGCACGTATACTGTTTAGAGCATACGCCACCACATTATCGCCATTTTTCATCGTCCGCCGCAGTTCTCCGGAACGTCCGGCCTGAACCAGACTCTTTATCATCTGCACAACATCTTCTATCAGGGACAAGTCGTTAGCCGATGACGGCGCACAGGCCTCCAGCCGCTCATATGTTTCAGAAACGATTTGCTGTGCTGCAGCAGAATCGCCTAAATAAATCAAGGTCGGATAATGCTCCATCATGGTTCCAATCTGCGCTTTTTTTATTTTCGACACCTCAAATTTCTCCAACATGCCGGCCCGCGCCAGAACACTGAGCAAGTAACTATTTGTGCCGCTATTATCAACTTGCCGGACAATTCCCAAGCCTACGTTCGCTATCGTCCCATCCTGAAACTCCTGAATTTCCGCAGCCAAGCCGGATGCCGACATCATGAGTACGAAATTACCCCAGACCAGGAGCCGTTCTTGCGCGTGCGTATCCGCTTCTTTTAAATCAGCTATTAACAACGCAATCAAATCTCTACCCGGGACAATTTCCCCGCGGATTTTATCCGCACATCCGGTCTGGACCAAGGTCGCCATGATATTCTGCCAGCCAATCGCCCGATACACGCCGGGTTCAGTATTATCAACATAATTAATCACCTGTTGAAAAAATGCCTGATCAAAATCCCCGCGCGGATTCCGGCGGATTTTATACAAATAGCCGGTCAATAAACATTCACTGTCCTCGGGGTATTGACGGATTAAGTTCTCAACCGTCTGGCCGACATATTCCATAAATTTTTCTGAATCCACACCCTGCCTCTTTGCCGAAGAATGCGCCGGAAAAATTAACCCCGTGCGTTCAAAACTATACCGCGCAGAGAAACCAACCGGCACCACGCGCGGAGAAACCGGGTCTGTATCGACATCTACCAGTTCTTCTGTCATCACAACCGTTTTTTTCTTTCCCCCCAGCGCCAGCAGCTCATTTGCGTAGGCCTGCAGCCGCGGCTCTGACAAATGGTTCACGACGGCGTCAACAGCGGCGCTCACCGCCGCATCATCCGGCTGCGGCTGCGCCGGCTGTTGCGCCATGCCCTGGAGCCGTTCCATGGCCGCCTGCGCGGCGCGCGAGGCCGTAGAAATGCGCTGTTGCCTATCCTCCGGCAACAGCGGACGCGCATTGCCGGTATTTTCCGCGTTCAGCAACTGATTAAACAACGCAACGCTATTTTTGAATGCATACGATTTATTAAAACCATCCAGCCAGATCAACGCATCACGCAGCGTTCGGTTACTTGCCAACGGCAGAGACAGCAAATATTCCAATTGTCCGGCATGTTGTGCTGTTATCATCAACGATCCCACCGCCGCCATCCGCTCTGATATCAGGGATATTGCTCTAACATTCTCCACCGCCTTAGCCAATATTTCCCGAATCGCCGTTACCGGATCAGCCACCCAGGATGTCTTGCCCTGAACAATACTCTCAATAACCTGCGCGATAAGTTCAAGCCGCTGCTTCGGCCACTCCGCATCAATCAGCGTCATGAACACCTGCAGGGGATTATAAAATCCTTTATACATATAATCATCTAATGATTTTCCCTGATTACCCAACAAACGGACAAACGCGGCAAAAACATCCGCCGTATACGGCATTATGCGCTTTTTATCAGGCAATGCGTTCGGCCATTCTTTAACAATAAGATTCCATATACCATCAACATACGCATCCGGACGTTCCAAGCCCGACACGAAATTCCTCCAGCTTACCTGCGCCAGGGCATCGAAAATTTGTACGCAATCGGTATAATAATCATTATCCGGAGTAACCTTGGGGTGGGAACGCACATCATTAATCGCTTCAACAATAGAATCGCACAGAGCGACAATCCCGTCCATCAGTGCGGTCCCCTGGTACTGCGACAGGAAAATATCATCCATTGACAGCAGTGCCTGTAAAAAATCCTTTGCCCTGATTACCTTCTTGTTTATCGACGTTGTCCGGCTGATTTCTTCAAGCATTTTTGCCAACAGTTCCTGCTCCTTAATTGCGTCGTCCTTCTCCTCCGCAGGTGTCATCGCCACAATATGCACCCAATCCATAACTATCTTATAATTCGACTCAAGCAAAATCTCATTTAACGCTTTCTCATAGAAAGCGTTATTTACTTCGTTTAAACTGCTATTGACTACGCCGAGTTGATCACGCCACCCCTGCCGCCGATAGTAGTCTCTTACTGTCGCCAGCATCGTTACAGCCAGGATTCTCCGGCTTAACGTCGCGTTAACAAGCTCTGCTGCAACCGGAACACGAAACTCTATATTGAAATCGCGTTCCGCGAATATCAATTCACCGGTCGACTCTTCCCACCAAACCGTGCCGAGATCGCCGGTTTCCGCCAATATTTCAATGAGCTTTGTCAGGAACTGATAATTAAGCCCCTTATTTTGATCAATATGTCGTTTCAAGGTCTGCAATTCCTCGAATTTCTGGTCCGCATTGATCCCGTGCTGAACATCATACTGATAGCGATGGAGAAGAAAATTCATAAAATTTATATAGACGTCTTCATCATAGTTATCCGGTGAATCCGCGGATGCGGCGATGCTTTGCAATAAATCGCTGCCGGTTTTATCAAACGCACCCGTGGCACCACCCTCCGGCCACAGACGTTTTGCCGCCGCGCGCATAAAATCTTCGCGTGCCTGCCGGAATGTTTCATCGGTGGAAACCATCCCGGACAACGGATACTGCCACAATTGCCCGTTGCGCGTCGCAAGAACCAGATCTTCGCCGCGCACGACAATGGCCGCTGGATTTTCAATCCGCGCATCAACATCTTCCCGCGCAATGACGGTCAATTGGTTCAGTTGAATTTCCCGCTCTGACAGCTCTCCCTCACCATTTGTTTCAAAATATTTAACCGGTATTTTTTTATTACTATAGGTCACAATCGCAATCCTACCCTCTGAGCCCAACACCGCAAAATATTCCATCCCGCCGTAAACAAACGGAGCAAACGCGATGACCTCACCAATCCCTAAATCACCGGAATCATACTGCGGATAATAACTGAGCTGCTCACGCCCCTCATGCTGTATAACACCCGCTTCGCCCCATATCGCCACGCCCTTCCCGCTGGACGCGGCAAAATTTTTTACCGGTTCGTCATCACTTGCCAGCACGCCCATGTCCGACCGGACAAAACGAATTTTATTAAACGGTTGAAGCGGCTTCCTTTGACAGACAATATTATGCCATCGTGCCGTTTTTATATCGTTTTCGTAATCAAACCGATACAATGACCTATCATCACTCAATACTATTACCATCCGGCTCTGAGCAGTCTGCTTATATGCGATACTTTTTGTGGAATGACCTGCTTCAGAAGATCCTAAATGTGAAGGCTTCCCCCAACCTTTGGGTGTCGCCACAAACGGCACTCCTTCTATCACGGCGACATCATTGATTCTCGCTGCGCCACCTTCCACAAGAAACGGAATTCCAATTTTGGCTTGATTTTCACCATCCACCGTCATCAGCGTCCCGGCAGATCCTCCTGCCAGAAACAAATTACCATTCTCATACACATCCATGGCCCGCACATCATTGCCAATAGCGGTATCACCGGTATGTGGTTACAATGTAAAAATGTAACAGTTTATTACTACGTGAAAATGTAACATTTTGTGGTAGCCTTTAAAAAATAAAACTTTTTTAATAGGAGGCTATCACATGAATAAACCAACGTACAGTGTTA
>JAMWCB010000035.1:1317-19164 GCA_023819605.1 Candidatus Omnitrophota bacterium | reverse complement strand
CGATCGGTTATAATTTTCCGCGGATAACCGGCATGCTGTTTCATGCCACCGTGTTGACCAGCGCGGTTTGGATGATTTTAAGCTGGACGATACTGCCGCCGCGTCCGCGGGATGTGCCGTGGTGGAAGAATATTTTGATGGCGGTGGAATGGGTGATTGTGCCGTTGGTGATTCTCGTCGTCGGTTCAGTGCCGGCGCTCGACGCGCAGACCAGGCTGCTTTTGGGCAAGAAAATGGAATTTTCCACGACCGAGAAAATTCGCCGGCGCGGGACAGCCCGCGCGGTTGCAAAACAGGCTTGAGTGCGTTATGATAAAGAACAGCGCATTGATACAAACGACAGCGTGAAATAAGGGAGGAACTATGGATGAGCTGCTCAAACAGTTGCTCGGCGCCGCCGGCGTTTCCGGCTACGAGCAGGAAGTCGCCCGCATTGTACACGCCGGTTTTACGGCTGCCGGCGCGCGCGCGGAAATCGACGCCTTCGGTAACGTGTACGGCCGCAAAGGCGCCGGGCGAAAAAAAATCCTGCTCGCCGCCCATTTAGATGAAATCGGCTTGGTGGTCAAGCATATTACCAAGGAAGGGTACGTTAATTTTATCAAAGTCGGCGGTATCGACGACCGAATACTTGTCGGCCAGCGCGTGGTGATAAAAAATAAACAGGGCGATGCCGCCGGCGTGATCGGCCTGAAACCGCCGCATTTGATGAAAGACGAGGAGCGGAAAAAAACGATCGAATACACCGACCTGTTCATCGATATCGGCAGCGCGAGCCGCGAAGCGGCGCAGCAGCGTATTGCGGTCGGCGATCCGGTTATTTTCGAGCCGAATGCCGGTGTGCTCCATGAGACCGTGTGTTACGGCAAAGCGGTCGACGACCGGGTCGGTTGTTATGTGCTGATTAAAATTTTAGAGCAGTTGTCGTCGCTGGATGCGGAAGTCACCGCCGTGGCGACCGTGCAGGAAGAGGTGGGTTTGAAAGGCGCTCGGACCGCCGCATTTAAGATAGCGCCGGATTTTGCCCTGGTGTTCGATACGACCAGCGCCGGCGATACACCGCTGATTAAAGAGCAGGAATCGGCTCTGAAAATCGGTAACGGCGCGTCCATCACGCTCATGGAAGCCGGCGGCCGTGGCTTGCTGGTTACGGAAAAAATGCGCGCGTTTTTAATTGAAACCGCGCAGCAGGAAAACATTAAATATCAGTTGGATATCCTGGAAGGGGGCATGACCGACGGCGCGATGATCTCCCTGACGCGCGAAGGAATCCTCACCGGGGTGTTGAGCATACCCGCGCGTTATGCACATTCGCCAAGCGGCGTTTTTGACCGGCGGGATGTGCAGGCGGTAATCGATTTAGCGGTCGCCGCGATCAAACGTTTTTCGCAGCGGCAGACGTGGTAATGTCGGGTTGTTAGAAGGGCTCAGCCGATGAATGACTTATTTGGCATTTTGTTGTTTGGGGGCGGCGTATGTGCCGGCCTGCTTGCCACGGGGACGTTCCTGCGCCGTCGGCAGCGTGACTACACTGCGCTTCAGGCGCAGGCCGCTTCCGCGGGCGCCGTGCAGGACGAACTGCGGCGGCAAATAACCGCCGCCGAGCAGGAGCGCGAGCTTCTGCGCCGGGATCTCGCGGCGGCGCAGCAGGAAAAAAACATCGCGCAAACCCGCTGGGAACAGGCGCAGGTCGCGCTCGGCGAACAGAGGCAACTGTTGGAGCTGGCGGACGAACGCTTGCGCGCCACCTTTCAGGCCCTGTCCGGCGAATCCTTGAAAAGCAACAGCCAGGCGTTTATTTCCCAAGCGAAACAAACCTTCGAACATATCCTGCTGCAGGCGCAGGGCAATCTGAATGAAAAAGAACATTCGATGAAAACAATAGTGTCGGCGTTGGATGAAACACTGAAACGATATGAACGCCAGATTGCCGATTTAGAGCGCAAGCGGGCTGCGGATTACGGCAGCCTGGAGCAGCAGATCAGAGCGTTGTTATCCACCAACCAGCAATTGCAGAAAGAAACCGGGAATTTGGTTTCCGCGTTGCGGCGGCCGGAAGTGCGCGGCCGCTGGGGGGAAGTGACTCTGCGGCGGGTGGTTGAACTTGCCGGCATGGTCGAGCATTGCGATTTCACCGAGCAGGCCGGCGCGGTTACCGAGCAGGGGCGGACAGTGCGGCCGGACTTGATTGTTCACTTGCCGGGCCGGCGGGAGATCGTTATCGACAGTAAAATCGCGCTCGACGCGTACTTGGACGCGGCGGCCGCCGATGATGAGCCCCGGCGGCAGGCAGGCATCGCCAAACACGCTCAGCAACTGCGGCGGCATATGAAAAATTTAGCAGGTAAATCCTATTGGGAACAGTTTCCGCAGGCGCCGGAGTTTGTCGTCATGTTTATTCCCGGCGATTCATTTTTAAGCGTCGCGGTGAGCGTCGATCCGTCGCTGATCGAAGATGCGATGGCCGAACGGGTGATTATCGCCACGCCGACAACCCTGATCGCCCTGTTGCGCGCCGTGGCGTTCGGCTGGCGGCAGGAATCAATTGCCCAACATGCTCAGGAAATCGCCGCTTTAGGAAAAGAAGTTTATGAGCGTTTTCAGCCGTTTGTGGAGCATTTAAACAGTACCGGAAACCATTTAGGTAAGGCGACGGAAGCGTTTAACCGGGCGGTGACCTCGCTGGAACGTCGAGTGCTGGTCAGCGTGCGCAAATTTCGCGAGCTGGGCGCGACCGGCGAGCGGGAATTGCCGGAAGCGACGGTAGTTGAGCAGTTACCTTTGCCCGGCGATTTTTTCAAATCGGACTAACCCGGATATTTCACCCGGAAGGTGAAATATCCGGGTTAACCGAGGCAATCTATAAAAAAGGCGGTGGGGTATGAGTAAAGAAAAACGCGTATACACACGGTATAAGACGGATTTTGACGGCGAGTTTGCGATCGCGGGTGTGGGAATGCGCGGCCTGTTGAGCGTTCAGGATTTCAGCCGCAGCGGCATGAACGCGGTGTTAAACCAGAAAGTGATGCCGTCGGATTTACTCAAATGCGAAGTGCGCCTGCCGGGTTCGATTATGACCTGTTCAATGCATGGCCGCGTGATTTGGATCCGGGAGGATGAAAGCCGCGCCGACGGGTATTACCGCAGCGGTATCGAGTTTGAAACTATCGATGCATTCGACCGGGAGCGCCTGTTGGAGTATTGCTATCAGATTTACCAGCAGAATCAGACGTCCCGGAAGCCGGCGGAAGGCCGGGAGATTCAGCCGTAGACTGGATACATGGCAAGCAGTACGCCGCGGCCGGCAGAGTCGTTTTTTTGCCTAATTTTTTCTTGCTTTTTGACAAGCAGCCCACATATAATGAAATTCAGCCGGGCTCAATGCCGGGCTTTTGAAAGCGTGCGTTGATGAATTGCACCGGGGGAAGCCGGTAAACGTATAAACAAACCAGCCTGAATACGAAAGGAGGATTATCAACCGGCTGCGTCTGGGGTGTTGAGAGAGAGGGGAATGTACCGGTAATGAGGAGTTATACAATTTCATGCGTGACGAAAATAAAATTTATCTGGGGAATTTAGAGTACGGCGTAACAGAAGAGGAATTGCGATCGGTTATCGAATCAAAAGGTTTTAATGCCGTGGAAGTGACGGTGATTAAAGACAAAGCCACCGATCGTTCCAAGGGATTTGGTTTCGCCAAGTTTGCCACCGCCGAAGAAATGGAGCAGGCGATTCAGGTGCTCAACGGCATGGAAGTCAACGCGCGCGCGTTGCGGGTGAGCAAAGCTTTGAAAAAAACTGACGGAAAAAGTCCGAACAGCCGCCGGCCGGCCTATTCAACGGTAGAGTAAGCAAGCCGTTGCTCCGCCCGGCAGCGGGGTGTTCGTAGGATATAAAATAGTGTGCAGGGCAACCGTTCAATGGTTGCCCTGTTTTTTTTACGATGCATTCAGTTAAACGATACGCGACAGGGCATACGTCCGCGGCCGGCGTGCCGATAAATTTGCGGACAAGACGCGGCGAATGCGGTAAAATATAGCCAACAATGGTTCAGTCAAGAACGTGCCATATCGTGGGGGTATCCAGCGGTTGGCGCTTCGTGCCGTCCGCTGATTTTGGCGTTGGCACTCACGAAAGGAGGCAGTAATGGCGACACGAAAACTGTACATTACTGAATTTGACAAATCGCGACTCGAAGAACTCATCGGTGTGGCTGAGGAGTTCGGAGGACGCGACAGACAGGATATTGAGTCTTTAGCCGAGGAACTGGATAAGGCGGAGGTGGTGTCGCCAAAAAACGTGCCCGCAAATGTGGTGACCATGAACTCAAAGGTTCTTCTGCGTGATCTGGATACATTGGAAGAAATGACTTATGTGCTTGTCTTTCCAAAACATGCGAATATTGATGCAGGGGCTATCTCGGTTTTCGCCCCTGTGGGTACGGCGATCTTGGGATACGCCAAAGGAGATGTTGTGGAATGGCCGGTCCCATCTGGGGTACGCCGTATTCGCATAGAAGATGTTGTCTACCAGCCCGAAGCGGCTGGCGATTATCATTTGTGAAGATAACCAAGTGCTCGCCGATGCGGCCGTACGTGCGAGTTTTTTGGGTCACCTCGAAACGAGGCGTGCCCAGCGAAGGGCTGCGCATCTTGCGGGTGTCTGCCTGAGGAAGATCCGCCGCTGGCGGAAAATACCTGTCCGGGTAAGAGCCGGAGGAAAGTAGCTGGTTCCGCCGCTGGCGGGACTGGTTGGCAACAATGACTGGAAACGGTGCCGTTGGTAGTAGAGATATGTTTGCGCACGGAAGCTGGATACGTTAAGCATGAGAAAATCCGGTATGGTTAACTATTTTGCGCAGTATGAATCATTGAAATTTTCGGCCGGGTGGTTTACACTTTATCGGTGCTGCCACAGAGGATTCGGTGCGGTCATTTACCCGGGATATTTTTATGCATAACAAAATAGGACGAAACGAGCCGTGCCCCTGCGGCAGCGGGAAAAAGTATAAAAAATGCTGCGGCGCGCAGGAAACGGTCGATTTTTCTCTGCCGGTGGGCATGCAAACCGGCACGCTGCTGGATGAGTATTTTCTGCTGTTGCAGGGGATTGGCATGTTTGGGCAATCATTGCGTCAGTTTGACGAGGAGCGCCACGAATTAAACGCCGCGATCGGGAGCTTTGAAACGATGTTTAGTCCCGGCAGCCTCGACGGGGTGCCGGATAGTATTTTTTTATCCTGGTCTTATTTTGATTTACGGTTCGGGAAAAGCCAAAAGACCGTTGTTGAGCGGTTCATGGAATCCGGCTATGTGAGCCAGTTGCGCGAGCCCGGGCCGAAACTGGTTCGTGATATGGCGGATAGTTATTTGGCGTTTTATGTATTGCGGGAACTGCGCGATGACGCGGCATTGTTTGAAGAAATCGGCACCGGTAAACAATGGCGCGTGCACTGCGTCAGTATGGTGTATGATGGCGAATCCCATGTCGGTGATTTATGGTTTGGGCGGCTTTTGGGTGCGGCAGGCGCTGCGTATATGTTCACGTCTCCGTACGTTTTTCCGCCGGACGCTTTTGATTTGGACGAGCTGCGTAACGCGATAGCATTTCAATGCTCGCGTTGGAAGGAGTTTCCCGGCCGATCGGCGGATCATAGCCGCGATTTTATCGACAGCGCGAAAGCGGCGGCATGTTTTTGGCTTAGTCGAATTTTAGGTAAGCCGTTGATGGCGACGCCGCAGCCTCCTGCGCCGGTTATGGTGAACACCGACGGGCAGAAACTGCATTTTTCCGAAGTTGTTTTTACTATACAGCGCCGGGAAAATCTGGAAGCGGCGCTATTCGGAATAAAAGATTTTGAATATGATGAACATGCCGGGGTGTGGGTCTGGTCGAAGTCGACGTGGCGGCGAATTAAACAGTTCAGAAAAGCGATCGGTGGCACGGTGAAAATTGACGGCGAACGTCTTCTTGCCCATACAAATTCGCTTGTTCGTGCATTGAAAATAAAGAAATTGCTTCAGCAGGCCTTGGGGGACGCCGTTGCGTTTGAAAAAATTGATGCAAAAGACCTTGCGTCCATGCCAAAGTTATCCGCGGAAGAGGAGCGGGAGCACGCGAAAAAAAATGCGCAACTCAACGCTACGCCGGAAGTCAGGGAATTGCTTAAAAAAAACGCAGAAGACTACTACTATAAAAACTGGCTGCGTCAAAAAATACCGGCTTTAGGCGGGCTGACGCCGTATCAGGCGGCAAAGACAAGCGAGGGAAGGAATCTTTTACAGGCATTGCTTGATGATCTGGAGCGGCGCCAGAATGTTCAACCGGATAATCCGTATCGGGTTGATGTCGATGGCCTGCGCCGAAGATTAAATATTTGTTAAATAACGGAGCGCGGACGCGGCGGTGTGCGGTGCGGAATCGGTATAAAAATTTGCGGTGGCAAACAGCAGTACGAATAACGGCGGTCATGCTGTTTATTTTTCCCGGGATATGCGTTGCTGATTCGGTGCGTTTGAAGAATGGAAGTGTCCTGGAAGGGATTGTGCTTGATGCCGACGACGTGACGGTCGTGATCCGGGTAGATATCGGGAAAATGACGCTTCCCCGCGGGCAGGTCGAGGAAATTATAACCGATAATCCGCAACAGCAGACGGAGCTTCAGCAACAGTGGCAGCAGGAGAAAGCAGCCCGGCGGCAGCAGGATCTGAGCGCAGCGGCGACAACCGCACCGCCGGAAGGGCCGGTGCTCGTAGTTCCCCGGGAATCCGCGGAAATAACTGCGTCAGCGGCGCAAACGGCAGAACCGCAGCCGGGGGTCGCTCAGGACACGGCGAAACAAGCGCGCACGGCTCCTCCCCGTCCGTTTGTGCAAAAATCTTTGGGGGAAGGGTATTATTTAGTGGCGGCTCCGTCCGCTGTATCGTCCGGCAGTAGCCGGATACCCCTGGTGATCGCGCTGCACGGCTACAGCAGCAGCGCGGAAAATTTCATGGAATTCTGGAAGTTTGAGGCGAAGCGAAATAATTTGATTGTTGCCTGCCCGCAATCGCGCGGCAGGGGCTGGACCGGGGCGGATAGTCCGTGGATTTTTAAGATGCTTGATGATCTGAAGCGGGATTACCCGGTCGATAGCGCGAATATTTTTGTTACCGGCTTTTCTCAGGGCGCTCATTTCGTGCTTTATTTAGGCATGTCCTATCCTAAAGTGTTCCGTGCTGCTGCCGCGGTTGCCGGTTCTTTATCCCGGGCACGGGAGTCTATTGGCGCGGTTTCCGTATCCGGCCATGCGCGCATACCGGTTTTACTGTATATCGGGACGGAAGATACCGGGGAACGGAGAGCGGAGGTGCGCCGCAGCCGCGACGAGTTGCGGCAGGCCGGTTATCGCGTGTCGTACAGGGAAATACCCAATGCCGCGCATGTGTATATGTCCCGTTACTCTCAGGAAATTTGCGCGTGGTTGAAGACGTTGGAAATCTTATGAATCGCGCATTGAAAAAACAGCTTTTTTGCAGCAGCGTTGAGTTTGATGCGTTGACGTGCCTATATCAATTCCCTTCGTCAGCTTTTAAAACCCGGGGCGTTAGCCTGGGGGAGTTTCATTGTGACAAATCCGAGCGCGGTTGAAAGAGTTCCGGAAAGTTGGCAATATCCGACGGCCTGCCCCATTGCGCGACTTTGTTGTTAAGGAAGTAAACTTGGTAGGTGGTTTTGTCCCGCGGTTCGTTGTATTCCCAAATTTCTAAGGTATTGCCGTCTTTGTCGATTTTTCCGCCGCGCGCAACGAAATCATTGCCTAAAATGGCGCGCACTTCCTCTTTGTCCATATTGACGCTGAGGCGGTTGATGCTCGGAATGCTGGCGCAGGCGACTAATGCAAGGCATCCGACGCTCATCAGTATTTTCAGAATAAAACGCATGGTCGATCCTCCGCAGGTACCTACGTCACAGTATCAAATTTTTTTTCGGTTGTCAATTTTTTTATCGGCTGGGATATGCGGATTTACGGTGCGGCATAGCCTTGAAACATAGACAGAAAGTTCTTGAAGCAGTTAGCAATCGGTGGTATTATAAAATCAAGAAAAATCCCTGCCGTTCACGTGCGCTTGTGATATTTTGAGCCAACACTCATTGAACGGGAACTTTGCTTCAGGTAGCCTGCCGGCTGCCTGAGCGGGTACCCACCTGGAATTTCCGGGGTTCAAAAATATCATCTGATTGCACGGCTCGCGTGGGGATTTTTTTTCGCAAACTCGATGCTGCCGGCTGGGAAACGCGTGCGAGTGCCGTACGGCGGATGCACAACCGACGGCGGCTGATGTCAAGCGTATGATGCGACGTTACAGGCGCTTGGTGCACTGGCGTTGCATGGGGGCGCTCATTCGGGGCGTTGATGTTCAAAGATATTTTTCCAATCTTTTCGCGGTGTACAGCATGAAAAAAGTTAAAGAAAAGCGCCGCATGACAAAAAAGTGATTATCTGGTAAACTTAGTAAGGAGCGGCGCACGGTGAAATTGAAGCAGGCGCAGCCGGTGAAGCGCGGCTGCGCGACGGCGAGATAGGTTGACGAGGTGTGCGGTGATTCGCGGGGATATGTTTGGGTATTGTTGCGCATTTATAGCCGGCGGTGTGTGCTGCGCCTGTTTTGTCGCGGCGGCGCCTTCCGATAAGCTGATTTCTCTTTCTGCCCATGAGCGGGGGCAGGAGTTGGATGCACGAGACGACAGCGGTTCCGCGGTAGTGCCTACGGTTGATCCGCTGCGTCTGCCGGCGGCATCCGGCCGGGCCGCCCAATCCTTTTCGCAGGGGTTGCAATCGACAATTCAGGGATTGCGCGAAGCCGGGGCCGATGCCGCGGGCATTATCGTCATTGTAAAAAATGACGCGCGCGGTTTTTCTTGTGGAGAAATTGCGCACGCGATGTTAAAGGCGGGTTTTTCAGAACAAAGTGTGCGTTATGGGCTTGTTTCCGGAGGGTTTTCCGCCCGGGAAGTCGGCGGCGTCCTGAACGAATCGATTTTTTCGGGAACCCCGGATTTAAGGGAAGATCTTGCGGCGCCAAGCGGCGCAACCGCCGCGTTGTCATCTGTTTCCGGCGGCAGTGCGGTAATTTTTTTACACCCCGCGGATATACTGCGTGCCAAACGCGACGGCAGTGAAAATTTTTCCGCAGACGCCGCCGGCGAGCAGCCGTCCGCCGCCCGGCGGGGGCCGCCGGGCGTTGCCGGCACGAATGCTTTGGCTGCGTCGGCCTCCGATATGCGCGCGCAAGGGCTGTCCCTGAAAGATATCGCCACCGCGTTGCATGAGGCGGGGGCGGGTATCCTAACAATTTATGACGTTTTGATTCCGTTGACGACCGGCTCAAATGACCGGGTTAATTCCGTGCGTGCGGTTGTGGCGGCCTGCAGCGAGCAAGTGCAGGATCCGGATGTCGTGGCGGAGTTAGTGACCGATTTAAAAGGCGCCGGCTTGTCTGCTGGCGAAATACGCGCTGTCTTGCGCACGGGAAAGCCGCGGCCGCAGGCGGCGGCTACTTCGGCAGGCCGGGGGGCGGAGGCAGCCGCGCTGGATTACGACAGTCTGGTCGCGGAAGCGCTTATCGATAATGCTTTTTCCGCCGGCGAGATTGTCACTGCGTTTGCCGGCGGTTCCCCGCGGGATAAAGGCGCGGAAATACCGCAGGCAATGGTATCGGTAAGTTCGGTTTTGCTATCGCGCGGTCAGTCGAAAGAGGTGATTGCCCGCGTTCTTTCTGCCGTCGATTTTGCGCCGCGGCAGATTAGCGGCATTTTAAGCCAGGCCGCCGCGCGGACGCAAACAGCGGTTGTTGAAAAAAGGTCTGACGCCGGCACTGTCGCGCCTACGGCAAGGGCTGAGGCGCAAGCCGGTATATCGCTCCAAGATCAGGCCGCGGCCTCGCTGTTGTTGTTTCAAGGAAAATCGGTTGAGGAAGTGCGTGCGTTCCTGATGAATCAAGGTTTGAACCCGGAGCAGATCGAACAAATACTCGCGTTGGCCCAGGAAGACGCCAATTCCGGCACGCTGGCCTCAGATGGGCGCAATGATCAGCCGGCTACTGTCGACGGCGCCCGCGGGCTGTTTCTGGCCGCCGCACACATCGCCGGTAATACGTATGCGGGTTCTGCCGCAACGGTTCCGGGCGGTACGGAATCGGCGCGCGCCGCCGCAGCTGCGGTGACGATAGATTTAGGAACAATCCCGTCGGCGAAAAAAATAGCGGGCGCCAGTGAATCGGCGGCGGTCACGGCAGCGAAAAAAACGCCGGCGCCGGCGGCAGCCGCCGGCGTGGCGATGAGCAAACAGACGTTTTCCGGCGGCGTGCAATCGACGGAACAGTTGCAGATTGCCGATATCCGGATGAAGAATTTTGAGAGCGCGGATAAGAACGAAGCTTCGTTAAAACAGCGCCGTAAAAAGAATCTGGAATTGGCGGTCGGGTTGCGGCTCAGCGACCATTCGACGATATATCTCTGGGCAATGATCGTCCTGTCCTTGGGCGCAGTGGCTTTTGCCTTAATCCCGAAACGTTCGCGGCAGTAATCAATTTAATTCAATTTCGATACTCAAACCTTCGCGCGCGGAGAGCTGCGCGAGTGCCTTTCGCGCGATAACGATGCAACCCGGCGCCGGCTGGTCGTAAACGAGTGTTTTCGGCTGCATGGTGATTGTTCGGATTGCGTAGCCGCCGTATTCTTTTTTATGCGGGTTATGAAACGCGGCATTGAGATGGATACCGGCGAAGTTGCAGGTGGCGGAAATAATCGACGAATGGGCGAATTGCGCGCGGACTAATTTGGGCTCGATGTACAAATCTCCGTAACGTCCCTTGATGCCGAAAACTTCCGTGAGCGTGGTCATCACAAACCAACTGGCTGAGCCGGTCAGGTAACAGTACATGCCGCGGTTTTCGCCGTTGAAATACTCCGGCAGGCAGGGATATATTTTGCCGGCCGGGGTGTCGGTGGCTAACTGAAACAAGCTGTGGAGAACCGTATATCCTTCCACCGCCAGGCCGCGACGGTAGAGGGCGTTGGCGAACATGATGCACATATGGCTGAATACGGCGCCGTTCTCTTTTTCTCCGTAGGTAAACGCGAACGCACGCCCCAAATGAAACTGGGGTTGGGTAAAATCGGTATTGAGCCGGAAGCCGCCGCTATGTTTATCGCGGAGATAACGGCAGACGGTTTTGTAGGTTTTCCGGGTTTGTTCCAGGGAAGCAATGCCGCTGATGATCGGAAATACCTGTCCGGTGAGCGTCATGCGCACGCCGGCTCGAGAGCAGCCCTCGACCCGTTTCCCCAGGTTGTCGTAATAGCCGTTAAAAAATCCGTGCTGCCGGTCGATATCGATCCATTCTTTCTTTTGAACGAGCGCTGCGATTGCCCGCCATTTCGCACCCAGATCGTTGATCAGCCGGTCAATCGTAATCGAAACTTTCTTACCGCTGATGCGGCAGCGAACCGCTTTCAGGTAGCGCGCCAGGACAGCTTGTTTTGCGGCCGGGTTAGCATAATCGACGGGAGCGCCGTTGACGCGGTCAAGGAGAATGAGTAATTCTTTGGCTATCGATAGCGACGTTTTTCGGCGTTTTTTGAGCTCACGCAGCAGCTCGATGATCTGGTAAAGATTCCCGGCGTAAAAACAGGTAAACGCAACGCTTTCGCCTTTATCGCGGGCCATATCCAGGCCGTCGTTCCAATCGGCATCTTCGAGCCGGATAGTATTATGTGCGCCGACATGGAAAAACGCGCTGAGGTGCTGCACTAAAATATGTTCAAGCACACTGCCGCGATAGATTTTCCCCGCACGGGTATGCAGATGCTTGCAATGTTTGTAATGCGGATTCCACGTGTGGTCGATTTCTTTGGCGCGGCTGAGCTGGCGGTCATAAAAATAGGTGCGGTTTTCAAAAAGCACGGAATAATCGCCGGTTTGATGGATATAGAGCAGCAGCGTGAAGAACGGCCACACCCCGTGATCCATCCACACCCGGCTGATTTTATTGCGGTCGGCGATGAAAAAGCCGGGTTTCTTGGTGATAATCGTGGCATTGGTGCCGTCGATGCGCACGCCGCCGAAGTTGGCAACGAGAATATCGCGTATTTCGTCCGGATTAATGAAAATCAGGGAAAGGCAATCCTGCCAGAGGTCCCGCCAGCCCTTGCCGCCACGGCCGTAGTCGAAATCCGGCAGAAAGGAACAGCCGAATATTTTTCGCAGAACCGGCTGCAAGGTTACCCAGCGGAACCAATTATCGAAGAGCGGTAGGCCGGTAGTTACCTGGATGGAGTCGACCCGTTTACGCCAGACCGCGGTATTTTTGTGCAGTGCCCGGTCGAATTTTTCTTTGCTGTTGAACGTTTTAAACAGAGTGAGGGCTTGCTGCGGTTTTTCCAGAATCATGCCCATCAAAACGTAGGTTGCCGATTCGCCCGGCGCCAGGGTGCGCAGGCTGAAGCGCAGCGCTCCGACCGTTTCCTTGCCCTGATGCGTGCGGAGCGTTTTGCGCGCCGGTTCCAAATTGCGCAGTACCGCCTGCGGCGCTTCAAAGCAGCCGTTATCGCCGATAAACGATTCGAGGGTGGGAAAACATCCCCGCGGCAGCGTGCCGTCCGCTTCGCAGCCGAACACCGCGTAGGCGTGATGGTTTATTTTATGGCCCCGTTCATCGAAGGACATGGCCGGCTGGACAATGACCCCTTGTTTGGCGACGTGCACACGGTGCAATAAGCTGGTGACATGACGATGGTCGCGGAGATTATCGGCGGAACGGCCGAAAATCGGAATAACGCCGGTGGGGGTGATCGTCCGCGCGCCGTCGGAACAATTAGTTATGGTCACGCTCATTAATTCGACCGGTTCGCCGCTTACCGGGACAAAATTGATAATTTCAGCGCGCAGGCCGGTTTCCGGGCATTCGCGGCTGATGCGATGCCAGAGTATTCCGGCGTCGACGGTTACCTGTTCTTTGCGGCGGAATTGTGAAACCCCGAGCGCCGACCAGACGGTGCCATCCGGCGCATAAATCCAGAAATTTCTGCCGGATTTAAGATTATGCAGATCATCGCGGGTGACCGGCTGCATTAAAAAATGATTTTGGCTGATTTTGATATCCCCTTTGCCCAGCGGCGTGATTGAGCTGATAAACTCCGCGTCATTGGCCAGGGGAAAATAGAGCGTGTTGTACTGATCGGCATCCGGAAAGGTAAAGGTGCCGGTAGTATCCGTGAATCGCCATAATTGGTTGGTCATCGTTTTGCCTTTGGTTAAGAACGATTTTCGTTGTGCCGGTTGTATAACGCCAAAATAATATTTTATAGTATAGGGTAAAAGCCAGTTGATTACAAGGCGTTCGTGAAATTCCGCGGGATAGCCGGTTGACACGTTCCGCGATTTGTGCTAAAGTAAACAATTCATTACCATTGCTTGATTGTTCACAGCTACCTGACCTGCGCGAGAGCATATGCGCGCAAGGATAGGCTCGCTCTCAAAAGAGGAGATGTTGACCATGGGTGATTTTATCGGCAGAGGTAGAAAGGCCCGCCGGTGCTACGGATTCGATGAAGTGGCGTTGGTTCCGGGCATGGTAACCATCAATCCCAATGAGGTGGATACTTCCTTTGCTTTGGCGGATATGACGTTTAAGGTGCCGATTATCGCCGCGGCGATGGACGGTGTTGTGGATGTTAATTTTGCGGTTAAAATGGGCCAACTCGGCGGCTTGGCCGTATTGAATCTCGAAGGTGTGCAAACCCGCTATGAAAATCCCGGGGATGTGCTCGACCGGATCGCCAAGGCGACGCCGCAGGAAGCCACACAACTGGTTCAGTCGATTTATCATGAGCCGGTAAAAGAAAAATTGGTTTCAGTGCGCGTGCAGCAGATAAAAGAAAAAAAAATCCCCTGCATCGTCAGCGCTATTCCGCAGCGCGCCGAGCGGTTCGGAAAACTCGCGCAGGATGCCGGCGCGGATATTTTTATCGTGCAATCGACGGTAACGTCCGTGCGGCATATATCTACGGAGTACAAAGCGCTCGATTTGCAAAAATTTTGCGAGAAAATGAAAATTCCGGTGATTATCGGCAATTGCGTTACGCATGATATAGCCCTGGAATTGTTTGAAACCGGCTGCAGCGGCCTGCTGGTCGGCATCGGGCCCGGTGCCGCGTGTACGACGCGCGGCGTGCTCGGTATCGGCGTGCCGCAGGTTACCGCCACCTGTGATATCGCGGAAGCGCGGGATTTTTATTTAAAGAAAAGCGGCCGCTATGTGCCGATTATTACCGACGGCGGCATGCGTATCGGCGGGGATATTTGCAAGGCGTTCGCTTGCGGCGCGGACGCGGTGATGGTCGGCTCGGCGTTCGCGCGGGCGCAGGAAGCGCCGGGTCGCGGTTATCACTGGGGAATGGCCACGCCGCACGCCAATTTGCCGCGCGGCACGCGCATTTACGTCGGCACGACCGGAACCCTGGAAGAAATTTTGTTTGGGCCGGCGCGCTTGGACGATGGTTCGCAAAATTTGGTCGGGGCGCTGCAGTTGTCGATGGGGTCGGTGGGCGCGAAAAATATCAAGGAAATGCATTTGACGGAGATCATTATTGCGCCGTCGATTCAGACGGAAGGGAAAATTTTTCAGCAGGCGCAGCGCGTCGGCATGGGAAAATAATTCGGTTTATCCACGCATCTTTGAAAACCCCGGCCATTAAGCCGGGGTTGAAAGTGGAATTGCGGGATTCCGCTCAGATACCCCGGGCTTTAGCCCGGGCGAGCTTCATTTTTAATGAGAAAGCAGTGCGACGATGAAACGGACACATACGTGCGAACAACTACGGCGGCAAGATATCGGTTCTACGGTGATTCTCAACGGTTGGGTGCACAGCCGCCGTGATCATGGCGGCCTGCTCTTTATTGATTTGCGCGACCGCGCGGGGATCACCCAGGTTGTGTTTAATCCGGAATTGAACAAGCTGTTGCACGAAGCGGCTCAGGCGTTGCGCAACGAGTTCGTGATTGCCGCGCGGGGGACGGTGCAACAGCGTCCGAGCGGCACGGAAAATCCCAAGCTTTCCACGGGAGAAATCGAAGTCATTGTTTCCGAGCTGGAGGTGCTCAATACCAGCAAACCGCTGCCGTTTGAAGTCAACGAAGATACCGATGTCAATGAAGAGGCCCGGTTGACCTACCGGTATTTGGATTTGCGGCGCGCGCATATGCGCCGGAATCTGGTGCTGCGTTCGCAGGTGTATAATATTATCCGTTCGTTTATGGAACGCGAGCAGTTTTTAGAGTTGGAAACGCCGATTTTGACGAAGAGTACCCCGGAAGGCGCGCGCGATTATTTAGTGCCCAGCCGGGTTCATCCCGGCAACTTTTTCGCGTTGCCGCAATCGCCGCAATTATTTAAGCAATTGCTGATGGTCGCCGGTTTTGAAAAATACTATCAGATCGCCCGTTGTTTCCGCGATGAAGATTTGCGCAAAGACCGGCAGCCGGAATTTACGCAATTAGATATCGAGATGTCGTTTGTTGACGAAGAAGAGATTTTTTCGCTCATCGAACGGCTCCTGCGGGAAATTTTTCTCCACACGCTCTCGATCGATATCCCGGTTCCTTTTGCCCGCATGCCGCATGCGGAAGCGATGTCGCGGTACGGCTCGGATAAACCGGATCTGCGCTACGGCATGGAAATCCATGATGTCAGCGCCGCGGCGGCGCAATGCCCGTTTCAGGTTTTTAAAAATACGCTGGCCAATCAGGGAAAAGTTTTGGCAATCCGCGCGCCGGGCGGCGGAGAATTATCTTTGAAAGAATTGGATGATTTGACGCAGGCGGCGATCGGCTGGGGAGCCAAAGGCTTAGTCTGGGTTAAGGTACTCGACGGGGATTTTCAGAGTCCGGTAAAAAAACACCTGGGGCAGGAATTGCTCAGCCGCTTAAGCGCGGATTTGCAGGCGGTCAACGGTGATTTGTTGCTGCTGGTCGCCGATGCGCCGAAAACCGCAGCCCAGGTATTGGGTCAATTGCGCGTCAATCTCGCCGAACGGCTGCGTTTGATTCCGGAACATGTGTTCCGCTTTCTCTGGGTGACGGAATTCCCTCTGTTTCAATACAGCGCAGAGGAAAAGCGCTGGAATTCCGAGCATCATCCGTTTACGGCGCCGGTGGAGGCAGACCGGCCGTTTTTAGACAACGGCGATTTTGGACGGGTTCGTTCGCGCGCGTATGATTTGGTGGTTAACGGCACGGAATTGGGCAGCGGCAGCATTCGTATCCATCGTCAGGATTTGCAGGAGAAAATTTTTAATATTCTCGGCCTGACCGAAGAAGAAATTAAAATAAAGTTCGGTTTCTTGCTGGAAGCGTTCCAATACGGCGCGCCGCCGCACGGCGGGATTGCGCCGGGATTGGACCGTTTGCTGACTCTGATGACCAACAGCGCCAGTATCCGGGATGTGGTCGCGTTTCCCAAGACGCAAAAAGCGCTGTGTCCGCTCACCGGCGCGCCTTCGGCTGTCGCGCCGGAGCAGTTGCGCGAACTGCGCCTGCGGATGCAGGAATAGCGCGCGCGGGCGGTTACCGAAGCGGCATCGCTGCGCCGATCCCGCGATGAATACTGCGGGGCCATATCCGTGAGTGCGTCCGTATGCGCAAATTGCGTGCCATTTCCCGGAATGGTATCTTTTCCGTCATGTATGCGGCAGTTCCCGATGCATGTTTAAAAACGGACGATGATTTATTTCCCCATTTTAAAAAGTTTAAGCACGTTAGCGGTAATCATCCTCGCGGGATGGTGCGGCCGCCGTTTAAAAATTTTTTCCGCCGCTGATACAAAAGTTATTGCGGCGTTAGTGTATAATTTTTCCTTGCCGGCGCTCTTTTTTGTCGAAATGGCGCGAATTGATTTTACGGCGGTGGGTGTTACGCCGCTTCTTGTCTCGGTTTTGCCGATTGTGGTCGTTATCGCGCTTCTCATGATCGGACAAGGCACCGGACTGATTTCCAAAGACCAATTCATCCTTCTGGGGCTTTCGGTCGTTTTCGGCAGTAACGCTTTTTTCGGCGTGCCGTTTTTCGAATCGCTCTACGGACAGTGGGGGCTGGATATGGCGGTTTATACTGGCGCGATGCTGAGCGTGCTGGGTATCGTATCCAGTATAACATTGTTTGAATATGCTCTCGGCAAGCACCAGGGTATTTTTTTTCTTCTGCGGATTTTAAAAAGCCCGTTGACGTTGTCCATTGTTTTCGGAGCGGCTTTTCAGCTTTTTAAGCCGTACGGAGTTTTTGTGCAAGATATGGTGATGCCGTTGGCCCGCGGCGCGTCCGGTATCGCGATTTTTATGCTGGGGATGTTTATGCATGACCATTTTTCTCCGGCAATGGTAAAAAAAGCTTTGCCGCTGGCGTTGTTCCGGATAGTGCTGCTGCCCCTGCTGACCCTGGCGCTGGGGATGATGATTCAGAATACCGCACCGCAGATGAGACGTTTTTTACTGATCCAGAGCGGGATTCCGGCGGCTATTTCAATTGCCATATTCGCGGAGCGCTACCAGTACAAAGTCGGCGAATTAACCGGTATGGTCATCGTCACCTCGCTGGCCAGTTTTGCGACCCTGGGGCTTCTCTATGTTCTGTCGGCGGTGTTATTTTGAGCAGTGATTTTTATATGGAAACCCACAGGTGTCCGGTAAGTTTTTATCGATATATATCAATATATAAAGGAAGCAGGTCGACATGAATTACTGGGAATTGTGTGGGAGGCAGGGGAAGCATTTGTCCGCTGCGGGCAATTTTAACGACGCAACGGTCACTCG
>JAMWCB010000035.1:0-1307 GCA_023819605.1 Candidatus Omnitrophota bacterium | reverse complement strand
AACTCACCCTTTGTCGGATGGCGACAAAGGGTTCAGACAGGCTTTGCGCTGCCGCCTCCGGCACGGCAGTGCCCGTCCCGGCTCGTGCTGCGTTGCTAAAAATTGCACTTCGCGGCACAAAACTTCCCCTGCCTGTCAGACAAAAAATTTTACCGGACACCTGTGATGGGAACCTACACAAAATCGATATTAATCATGAATTGTACCATTATACCAATATTGATGGGCTGAAGGGGATATTAGAAATCCAAATGGTTGTTAATATAGAGAGCTGTAGATGAAGCTGTTGAGAGTTATAGTACCTATTGGCGTAATTTTTCTCTATGCAGCTATAACTGATGGACTTTTATGGTTATGGAGCGTTCCTTATAGGATTGGTGTTTTATTGCGTGCGCTACCTGACCATAGTTTTGTCACGCTTTTTTTTGAAACGATGACATTAATCTCGATTATTTTTTTTTACTCGGCGGTTAATTTTTTTAAAAGATACCGCGCTTCTTGTCGCATAAATTTAAATCGTTGGTTGTGGATCGACAAAGCGATTGTTTATTGTCTTTTTTTAATATTATTTTTATTTTGGCCTTGGAATTTTCTTAACTTAATAATTTTTCAGCATAAATGGATTTTGATCGGAGTAAGTATATGGCTCGGCGGTGCTCTATGGTGGAGTTTTATCGAAAAATTTCAAAAGAAAAAAATTGTAAACAGAAAAGCTATTGACATACAATTTTTTTCCAATGACGATGCGCCCATTGAATTCAAAGAGCAAGATTTATTAGGGCGAAAATCTTTTATTGTAGATTTTGAAAATATTATAAGATCGCTATGTGATCAGCCGCAAATCGAGTCCTTTGTGTTAAGTTTGCAAGGAGGCTGGGGGGGAGGAAAAACGTCGGTATTGAATATTGTAAAGAATAATTTGCAGAATAATGAAAATATTTTGACTGTCGATTTTAATCCGTGGTATTACTGGGATCAAGATGCGATTGTCGAAGCTTTTTTTCGGCAGATAGAGAGCGCGATCAATCGGAAGTTTTTGCTTGCTGATATTTCGGACTTGTTGCGAAAATATCCGGTGTTGATCAAATATGGGCTTAGTCACCTGCCTGGAAAATTCGACCGGGTATTTCCAATTCATCAGGAAACAATCGATGAGATCAAACAGCGTATTGAACAATGGCTTATTGGTAGATGGGTCGAAGAGCCTTCCACCGTTGTTTGCCACCAGTTCAGCAAATAATTGATCTATGAAAAAGGGATCTCCGCCGGGAATGAGGACCTTGGTCTTGCCACCAGAGTGGCTTGAG
>JAMWCB010000034.1 GCA_023819605.1 Candidatus Omnitrophota bacterium | reverse complement strand
CGTATTTCCCCGATGCGCAAGGTTTCTTTATGCGTTTACTGGAATTAATCAAAGAGCATGAAGCCGACCAACCGGACGCGCTTAGTTTCCTCGCCTATGTCGAACAGGCGCCGGCAACGGATTTTTTTGTCGATGTCACCGGCGTGGAAGCGATTACGGTATTGAGTATTCATAAAGCGAAAGGATTGGAATTTCCGGTGGTGATCATGCCGTTTTTCGAAATCATTCCGTCGGAGATCGGCCCGCGCAGCCGCCGGGGCGCGTCCTATTTGCTCTATGAGCAGGAATCCGAATCGCTCGGTTTGGTGCGTCTTGACCGGAAGTATACCCGGTTTTCCCAAAAATTGAATGAATTTTTTCGACTGGAGTACCAACGGTGTCTGTTGGATGAATTAAATGCGGCGTATGTGGCTTTGACCCGGGCCGCGCGTGAATTGTATATTTTCGTGCCGGGCGACTCCGGAAACAAACATAATGCCGCGCTGCAATTTGTGGCGAATCTGCCGGTTTCGCCGCCGCCGGCGGCAGGGCAGCGGCATACTTCCACAGATCATGCGGCCGCTGCGTGCAGGGTATTGCCGCTTTTGCAGCCGGCGCCCTGGATTGCTATTTTGCGGGAGGAGCTCGTCGTTCTGGAAAATGGCCAGGCACGCCAACGGCGCGTGCGGGGGGAGGCGCTCCATGCGCTTTTTGCCCGTATCGGAGACGTTCAACGCGAGGGCGTGGACGCCGCCATCGACGCGGCCTTAGCCGCGGGACCGGAGCTTGCCGCCGGCGGCCTGGCGCGGGAGGAAATCCGGTCATTGATGCGTGCGGTGATCAGCTTGCCGGCAGTTCGGCGGTTTTTCTATCTGGAGCCGCATATGCGTGTTCATACGGAAAAAACGTTTATTGATCGCTCTGGCCGCGCGTACCGGTGTGACCGTTTGCTCCTCGGGCCGCATTCGGCAAGTGTGCTCGATTATAAGCTGTCCCGTGCCGCTGCCGCCGCCGGCGGCGTGCAAATCAACACCTATCTGCACGTGCTCCGGGAGATATTTCCGGAGCGGAAATTGGACGGCTGGGTAATCTATTTGGAAGAACTGCAGGTCGAACATGTCGGTTGAACGGATTCGTTGCGTCGATTTTTCCGATGATTTTATCCAATGTTGCTGTGATTTTATTTTGTCCGGCGGCCGTCCGCCGGAAGTGGATTTAAGCCGCACGGCAGTTGTTTTCGGCGGGAAGCGGCCGGCGCTTTTTTTGCAACGTGCGCTTTCCGAACGCATAGGAACAGCTTGTTTTCCGCCGGTTTTTTTTACGCGCGAAAGTTTTTGGCGGTATTTCGTGGAAAAAAAATTTCCGGCGATCGCGTTTTCCGACACCCTGGATGCGTGTTTTGAAATTTTCGCCCTGGTGCAGAAGATCGCTCCGGACATCCTGAAGGGTCGGGAACGTTTGGCGCAGTTTTTGCCCTGGGCGCGGGAATTGATCGATTTTTTCGATCTTTTGGATGAGGAATTAATCGGCGCGGCGGCCTTATCCCGGATTGAAACCAGCGCGCGCATCGGGTACGATGTGCCGAAGAATTTAAACGTTTTGATTTCCCGGATCAGTTCCGTGCGCGACGCATACCGTGCGTTTCTTCAGCGAGAGGGAAAATTTTCACGCGGGCGCCTGTACGAAGAAGCGAGCCGCCATGCCGCGGATATACCGCTGCCGGAATTCGACCGGGTGATTTTTGCGCATTTTTTTTCGATGAGCGCCGCGGAATTACACGGTGTCACGGCGCTCTTTGAACGCGGTATCGCCTGCTTGTTGTTGCAGCGCAATGCCGAGCCCTGGCCGCCGTTGGATAAAATTTGCCGGCAGTTCGGCCTGGCGAACTCCGCCGCCGGCGCGGCGCCGCGCTATCCGCCGATAACCTTGCATGCCGGTTTTGACCAGCACTCGCAGGCAAGTATCGTCCGATCCCTGTTGGTGGCGGAGCCGGATCCGGCGAGCACGGTGGTCGTCGTCCCGGATTCAAGCGCGTTGATTCCGCTGTTAACGGAAATCAGCGGCGAGATTACCGATTATAATGTTTCGCTGGGGTATCCGGCGCAACGGACGGCATTATTCGGTTTGTTTGAACTGATCCTGCGGGCGCAAGAAACACGCCGCGGCAGCGAGTATTACACGCGGGATTTGCTTGCCGTGCTCAATCATCCGCTCATGAAAAATGTCCAACTATTTTCGCAGGCGGCGCAGACGCGCGCGCTCGTGCAGCGGCTGGCGCAGGCGTTTCGCCACGATGGCGCGGGTGCGCTCGGCGGGGCGTTATACGTTACGTTGTCGGATATTGAACCGGGAGAATGGGCGCAGTTCCCCGCGACTGAACCCGGCGGTGATCCCGGCGCGATGCCGGCGTTGCGTGCGGAACAAATACACGCGGGTGTCCGTGCGCTGCTGCAGTTGGCGTTTCGCTCCTGGGAGAAAATTGATTGCGTGGAAGAATTGTGCCGGGTGGTGGAAGGGTTTATTACGGCAGTTATGGGCCCGACGGTAGCGCAGGCGCACCCGTTGAATAGTGTGTTCGCGGCGCGGGTTATGGAGTTTGTCCACACCTACCGCGCAAAGCCTTATGGCCGCGAGCCCTTGGGCGGCGTTGACCTAATCCGCATTTTTTTGAACCTGATCGGCGGCGAACGAATGACCCTGCCCGGCACGCCGTTGAAAGGCCTGCAAATTCTCGGATTATATGAAACCAGAGCGCTGAAATTTCAACAGGTGGTGATTATGGACGTCAACGAAGGGGTGTTGCCGGCGGTGCGCAGCGGCGACCCGTTGATCCCTCGCCAGGTATTGCTGGAATTGGGAATTGACCGGACTGCGGATGAGGAAATAATTCAGCGCTACCAGTTTATGCGTTTGCTCGGCGGCGCCGCGCATGCACATTTGATTTTTGACGACCGCCAGGATAAGCAGAAAAGCCGCTTTATCGAATCCCTGATCTGGATGGCGGAACGGCAGCAGCGGCGCCTGCGCGTGCTGCCGATTTTCCGTTACGCGTTTCGTGTCAAAACCGTACCGGAGAAAAAAAGCGTGGCCAAGTCTGCGGCGGTGTGCGCGGTGCTGGAGGAGATGGTGTTTTCGGCGAGCAGCATTAATACCTATCTGGAGTGCCCGCTCCGCTTTTATTATCAGTATGTGCTCGGGCTGCGGGAACAGGAAGATTTGCTGGAAGAACCGCAGTCTGCGGAAATCGGCACGTTCATTCATCGCCTTTTGGAGCGGGCCTATCGCGACTCTCTCGGCAGCGTGCCGCAGATCAGCGCGAATTTCCTCAACCGGTTTTGGTCGATGTTCGCCGAGTTTTTTGAACAGGCATTTGTTCGGCGTATGCGTTCCGAAGCGTTTTTGTTGGAACAGGTGCTGCGTCACCGTTTGCAGCGCTTTTGGGATTTTGAACGGGAGCGCGATCGCGGCACGATCATCGCGTTAGAGCAGCCGCTGCGCGGCCGGATCGCCGCCGCCGGGATAGCGGCGACGTTTACCGCGCAGATCGACCGGATCGATCGCGCCGCGGATGGGGGCGTGGTGGTGTTTGATTATAAAACCGGCAGTTCCGATCTGCTGCCGCGGCGTGATGCCGCCCTCGCGGCGATCTGCGCGCAACCGAGCCGGGAGGCCATTGTGCGCGGGGTGCGTTCGTTTCAGTTGCCGATTTATGCGGAATTAGCGGCACAATGCTATGCGGGGGAGGATGTGGCGGCAGCGTTGTATAACGTGCGGCTGCCGGCGCTGCACTATTTCCCGGCAGAGCGCGGCTTGCGGGGCAGTGCCGGCCGGGAGAGATGCCGGACATTGTTGTTGTGGCTGGTGGCGGAGATCCGCGATCCCCGCGCGCCGTTTGAGCCGGATCCGGTCAACGGGCACTGTTCGTTTTGTCCGTTTCGCGCGGCGTGCCATTGAGTGCCGTTTATCGGATGTGGGCGTGAGAAATACCGTTGCCGCCCCGCTGAGGCCATGATATGATACTATTCAGTCGTCAATACGATAAAGGGGGAAGTATGCGAAGCGAGCAAGGATACGGCGGTATATTTTTGTCTGCGGTGCTGATTTTTCTGGCGGCGCCGGCAGGGGCGGATGTCGGCGTGGGCAGCACGCGGGAAGAAGTTATTGCCGCGTTCGGCGAACCGAACGGCCAGATGATCAGCGGCCCGGAGGAGTTTTTGACGTATCCGCAGGCGATTGTCCGGCTGAAAAATAATAGTGTCGAAAAAATCGACCGGCTGTCGCCGCCGGCGCCTCAACCGCTGCAACCGGCGGCCGGTGCCGAGCGCCCGCGCGGATGGCAGCTGCGGCCGGAGCCGCAGAAAACCGCCGCGGCGGCAGGTCAAGCCGCCGGCGAGAAAGTGAAAACGTATGCCCAACAGGGGAAGACGATTGAGTTGGATACCGTGCTCGTTTCCGGTAAAATCACGGTGGTGGATTTTTATGCGGATTGGTGCGGCCCCTGCCGGTCGTTGGGCCCTTATCTGGAAAAACTTGCCGCGGATAATCCGGACGTCTATCTGCGTAAAATCGATATCGTCAATTGGCATTCGCCGGTCGTTAAGCAGTTTAACATCAGCAGTGTGCCGAATGTGCGGGTATTTAACCGTTCCGGCAAGCTGGTCGGAGAACCGACGCACGATTATAATAAAATTTTGAAGTATGTCCAGCGCGCGCAGTGAACAGAGTAGAAATACGCCGGAACTTTCCGAATATGAGCGGTGGTTCGTCACCAAAGTGCGGCAGGATCAGGCGGTGTCGCGCTTGAATAAACGGCAGGAGCGCATCGTGCGCAAAGTCCGGCAATGGGAGAAACGGCACGCGCCGTTAGCGCAGCAACAATGGGAGTTCGCCCGTGCATAGCCCGGTGTCGGGTTTGCCTGCGGCGGAATCAGTCGGATCGTTTCCGGATGGTTTCCGGTGGGGGGTCAGCCTCTCGGCGCATCAGACCGAGGGCGGCAACCTCAACGATTGGTCGCAATGGGAGCAAGCCCAGGCGCCGCGTTTAGCCCGCGCGGCAGCGGCGCGGTATGCACGGAAAAGCCCGGCCTGGCCTCAGATCGCCGCCCAGGCCGTCAGTCCGGAGAATTATCGCTCCGTCCGCGCCGTGGAGCATTATCAGCGGTATGCCGCAGATTTCGATCTGGCTGCGGCGTTGCACGTTAATTCCCTGCGTATTTCCTTAGAATGGTCTCGTCTTGTTCCGGCGGAAGGGGTCCTCGACGAAGCGGCGGCCGCGCATTACCGGGATGTCCTTGCCGCGTTGCGGCAGCGCCGGCTTGAACCGTTTGTGACCTTGTGGCATTGGCCGCTGCCGCTCTGGGTCAGTCGCCGCGGCGGCTGGTTTGCTTCCCGCACGATCGATGACTTCCTCTGGTATGTGCAACGGGCCGGCGAGCTTTTTTCCGGACAGGTGCGGTATTGGGTGACGATTAACGAGCCGATGGTGTATGTCTATCATGCCTATCTGACCGGAGCCTGGCCGCCGCAGAAAAAAAACGTTCTATACGCTGAACGCGTCTTGCAACATTTGTTGCAGGCGCATCGCCGCGCATACGCTTGTTTGAAAAATATAAGTGCGGCGCATCAGATCGCCATCGCGAAAAATAATATTCATTTCGAAGCGAAAAATAATCATCCGGTCAATCGCGCGGCGCGCGCTCTGGTCGACCGCTACTGGAATCAACGGATCCTGCGGAATATCGACGACGCGCAGGATTTTATCGGCCTGAATCATTATTTTCATAAGGTGATTGGGTTTGGCTCGGGAAACAATGATCAGCGTATCGTTTCGGATGTCGGATGGGAATTATTTCCGGCCTCAATGTATGAGGTTCTCGTGGCATTGGGGGGATATCAAAAACCGATATACATTTTGGAAAACGGCGTCGCCGATGCCTGCGACCGGCTGCGGCCATGGTATCTGGGCGCGGTGTTGCAGCAGGTACTGCGGGCGATCAATACGGCGATTCCGGTAAAAGGATATTTTCACTGGTCGCTACTTGATAATTTTGAATGGGAAAAAGGTTTTTGGCCGCGGTTTGGTTTATACGCGGTTGATTATCGAACCCTGCAGCGGATTGCGCGGCCCAGTGCCGCACTTTATGCGCAGATATGTCACCAAAACGCCTTGCCGGGGCAGCTGCCCCCCGCCCCTTCGGTAATCGATGAACCAGCGCGGTATAATCAGGATGGCGGACGATGACCGGCATCCTGTACCGACGGGTTGCAGCCGTGGTCGTTTTTTTCTGGCTGTCGAGTTGTGTTTTGTTTCTGAGCGGTGCGCGGGCTGCGCAATCAGCGTGTGCCACGTCGGCTGCTGGGCGTTTTTATCCGTCGGATCCGGAGGAATTGGCGGCAACGCTGAGCCGTTTCCTTAACGCTGTGCCGCCGCGTGCGTATCCGGGGCGCCTCTATGCCGCGATATGCCCGCATGCCGGCTATGAATATTCCGGCAGAGTTGCCGCAGAGGTGTATCGTTTGCTTCAGGAGCAGCCGCCGCAGACGGTGATCCTGCTCGGCCCGAGCCATCGTGTGCCGCTGCGCGGATTTGCCGTTTGGCCGCAAGGCGGATTTCAGACGCCGCTGGGCACCGTTGCCGTTGATGAAAGGACGGCGCAGGCAATTCAGCGGGCGGTTCCGGACGCGCAGGCCATCCCGGCGGCCTTTGCGGAAGAACATTCCCTGGAAGTGCAATTGCCTTTTTTACAGACCGTTGCGCCGCGGGCGCGTATCGTTCCGGTGGTTATGAATAATGCCGCCTATGCGCACTGTGAGAAGCTTGCTTTCGTGCTGGCCGGCTTGCTTCGGCGTCATGAAAAGTTCATGATCGTGGTCAGTTCGGATTTGTCCCACTATCATCCGGATGCGCCGGCCCGCGTCATCGATGCGCAAACGGTATCGATGATCGAACAGCTTGAAGATGCCGAACTGTTTTCTCGGATGGATGAACAAGGGGGAAGGTTGTGCGGCGGCGCGGCAGTGACGACGCTGCTGTTGACTATGCGGGAATTAGGGGTTTCCAAAGGCGAATTGTTGCGGTACGCGACGTCGGCGGAGAGCGCGGCAGGCGCTGCCGACGCGGTAGTCGGTTACGCGTCGTTTATTTTTTGCGCAGACGCGGCCGCGCCGGAAAGGAGAAAAGATATGTTGTCCTCGGAAGAAAAAAAGGAATTGTTGGCGATCGCCCGCGCCGCGATTACCGCGTATCTTCAATCCGGATCCGCGGCGAATGTTTCGACGGATTTTCCGGCGCTGCGCCAACAATGCGGCGCGTTCGTGACGTTGAAAAAAAACGGCGATTTGCGCGGCTGCATCGGCCGCATTATCGCCGATCAGCCGTTGTCCGCGGTGGTGCAGGAAATGGCCGTGGAAGCCGCGGTGCGCGATCCGCGTTTCCCGCCGGTTTCCACCGATGAACTGGACGAGATCGATATTGAAATATCCGTGCTCAGTCCGCTGCAGTTGATCAAAAATTTTGACGAAATTAACGTCGGTACGCACGGCTTGCTGATGCGCAAGGCAGGCCGTTCCGGCCTGCTTTTGCCGCAGGTCGCCGTTGAATACCGTTGGACGCGCGAAGAGTTTTTGCAGCAGACCTGCAGAAAAGCCGGCTTGCCGACTGACGCGTGGAAACAAGGCGCGGAAACATATATTTTTTCCGCGGAAGTTTTCGGCGAGGCGGAGGTTAACCGCTGATTTCCAGTTTTTTCTTGAGATTTTCCGGGTCGCGGGTTACCTGGAACGCTTCCGAAGCCGCGATCAGCCGCTGGCTGATTAAATGCTGCAGCGCCTGGTCTAATGTTTGCATGCCTTGTTCGCGTCCCATTTCTATTACCGAATAAATTTGGTAGGTTTTGCCTTCCCGGACGAGATTACGTATTGCCGGGGTGACGACCATGACTTCCACGGCGGCTAAGCGTCCTTTCCCGTCGGATTTCAGGACTAATTGCTGGGCGATAACCGCCTGCAGGGTGATGGAAATCTGTGTGCGGATTTGTTGCTGCTGATGCGGCGGGAAAACGTCGATGATGCGGTCGATGGTTTGCACGGCATCGGTGGTATGCAGGGTGCCGAGCACCAGATGCCCGGTTTCCGCGGCGGTGATCGCGATGCTGATCGTCTCCAGATCGCGCATTTCGCCGACGAGCAGCACATCCGGGTCCTGGCGGAGCGCTTCGCGCAGGGCCAGGGAAAAACTGGCCGTATCGTGGCCGATTTCCCGCTGGGAAACCAGGGATTTTTTATGCGTGTGGAAGAATTCGATGGGATCCTCCAGCGTGACGATATGGCAGCTGCGTTCGGTATTGATTAAATCAACCAAGGTGGCTAAAGTTGTTGATTTTCCGCTGCCCGTGGCGCCGGTGACTAAGATCAATCCCCGGCGCTGGCGGGCGATGTCTTTAATCACCGGCGGCAAGTGCAGTTCGGTAAACGTTTGAATTTTATTATTGATAAAACGCAGAGCCAGAGCCACACTGCCGCGCTGCAGGTACAGATTAACACGAAAGCGGCAGAACAGCTCATGCGTTTTGCTGAAATAGGAATACGAAAAATCCAGTTCGTTTTCTTTTTCAAATTTGTTTCGCCGTTCGTCGTCGAGCAGTTCGTAGCACATCGTCTTGACTTCATCGGGTTTTAATTTTTCCCCCGGCAGAAAGGTCATGATGCCGTCGATGCGGAAGGCCGGCGCCGCGCCGGCGACCAAGTGCAGATCCGAAGCGCGTTGCTCGATAATTTTGTCGATCAGTTCAAAAATATTCATAGCTGTGCTCCTCATTAAAAATATAAAAGGTCGCTGACGACGACGCGATGGACGAACGCGGGAAATTCCAACATCGCAATTTTTAAAAGTTTGCCCTGCGCCGCCGGCGGAATGCCGATCGCCCAGGTATGCCAGCGCAGGTCCGCCGGCAGGGGAAAGCTGAGATTGATTTTATGGTATGCGGTTATTTTTTCCTGTTCCGGCTGGGTGAAAAATTTTACGAGCAGCTGTCCCGGCTGCGGCGTATCCGTTTCAATGCGAAAGCGGAGCAAGAGGCGGGGCGGCAGGGGAAAAGAAAGTATTTTTTTGCTGACGATATTAAAATCATTGACGTAGAAGCGGGTATCCGACGCGCCGGGGATGGCGCTGACGCTTAGCGTTCCTTCCGCGAAACTTACCGCGCCGCCGGAAGTCCAGAATCCTTCCAACCCCGGGCTAAATTGCGCGCGATAGCGGATCAATTTTTTATCGATCGGCATCATTTCTTCGCCCAAGTCGGTATAGCCTTCCTTAGCGGCCGCCGGCAGCACATTTTTCTGCGGTACCGAAGAAGCCGGCGCCGTCTGCAGTGTGCGGTTCGTTTGTGCCGGCGCGGTGGAACGGCTGATCGCCTCGACGTCGCTGACTAAATTTTTTTGGCAGAGATGGCTCAACGACTGGTTGAACGACTGCATGCCGTGCTCCTGCCCGGCTTCCATACTGGCGTAGATTTGCTGCAGGCGATGCGCGCGGATCAGGGTGCGGATGCCGGTATTGGCTAAGAGGATCTCTACGGCTGGTACGCGGCGGGTGCCATCGCTGGATAGAATGAGCTGTTGAATGACAATGGCGTGCAGGGCCAGGGATAACTGGGTCGACGCTTGCTGTTGCGCGCCGGCCGGGAAAGAACTGACGATGCGGGTGATTGTCTGCATCGCGTCGGTGGCATGCATCGTCGCCAACACCAAAATCCCAGTTTCCGCGGCGGTCAGCGCGACCTGGATCGTTTCGCTGTCGCGCAGTTCGTCGAGCATGATCACGTCCGGGTCCTGGCGGATGGCCCGCCGCAAGGCGATACTGTATGAAGCGCAGTCCTTGCCGATTTCGCGCTGCGAAAAGACAGCCCGATCGCTGGGGAAATGGTATTCGATGGGATCTTCCAAGGTAATCACGTGGCAGCAGCGCTGCTCGGTGATTACGTTCAGCAGCATGGCCAGGGTCGTCGATTTGCCGCTGCCGGAAGAGCCGCCGATGATCACCAGTCCGCGTCGAATCGCGGCCAGCTTCCGCACCGCTTCGGGCAAATTGAGTTCTTCGAACGACGGGATACGCGCGGGTATCGGCCGGATAACGCCGTTGAGCTGGCCGCGCTGTTGATAAAAAGTGATGCGGAACCGCTCGTTGAGTTCATTGGTGAAGGTCGTATGGATATTGTGATCCGCAGCCAACTGGGCCGCGGCGGTCTCCGAGAGTAATTCCCGCGACAGCCGGTGAACGTCGTCGGCGGCGATCCGCTGCAGGCTCACCGGCTGCAGGCGGCCATGCACGTTGATCAGCGGCGGCATGTCCGCGCAGAGGAACATGCCGGTTGCCTGATGCGCCTGGATTTGGGCGGTCAGTTCGTTAAAACGCATGATTTAATAGCGCTCCATCCATTCCATAAACGACATACCGCTCATAAAGAAGGGCGGTGGATCGGGAATCATCCGCGGCACATAAATGAGGTTGATGTTTTCCGAAAAAATAATCCGGTCGGCGACAATACAGCCGTCAAGGCGCAAATTTTCGAAATCAACCGTGCCTTGTTCGGAATAGATAATTCCGTCGAAATCCCGGTCAGCAGCCGCGCTGGAATCGCGTTCGATGATATCGCCGGTTTTCGTGACCAAGGTCGGATATTGCGGCCGCCAGCGGCGGAAATAGAGATTGCCGCCATTCGGAGTAGGGCTTTGGCCGGCGAGCAGGACGGCGACCGGGTAGGTCGTTGTGCCGGCGAAGTAGGTAAGAGTAAACGTTTCGTTATCCATATCTTCATAGCCGCCGCCGTTGCTGCGTTGGCAGAAATTCAGCAGTCGAAAGTCGGCAATCGCCCCGGCGGCTAAAGAAAATTGCACACTGAAGGTTATTTTTTGCCCGCGTCCGGCGCGGCTATTGGACGAAAAGCTCCACAGCCGTGTAAAACTGGGGGCGTCGGCTAAACGCGCCTCGATATATTCATACGCGGCGTTATTCGGCGGTGGCGCCCAGTCAACGGTCAGGTGCGTGAGCGTGATGGTCGCGGCACTACTGTTTTGAATTTGAAAAATGACATCTTCGTTGGTATTAGCCTGGCGAGAAATTGTCACATAATCCAGCGGTAGAGGAATATAACGGTTGACAATATCAATGCCGCCTTCAGCGGTAATCATTGACTGCCGGAATTGGAGATTGCGATAAAAGGTATTCAGCGTGGCTTTACCGGTGATATAAAACGCTGCATTTTTGTAGATTGCGGTGTTTCCCTGCAAACGGTCCACGTGGGCATCGTAACCGTCGAAGAGAAAATCACCGGTGATTACTTGTGTAGCGATGCTCCGGTAGCCGGCAAGATCGACGACTGGTATCTGCACGAGCGGATCCCCGGCGCTGCCTTCGGTGATTTCGCCATTTACCTGTACGGGATCGGTGGTACCGGCCAACGGTATGCTCACCGAATGCGCGGTGGTGTTCTCCCAGAAGGTAAGAGAAAAAGCGGTATTGTCCATATCGACGTTGGGGGAAGTGGCGTTGGTCGGGCTTTGCTTGAAGTCATTGACGCGGATATCCGCGCTGCCGCCGCTGGCAATGCGCACCGGCGTGCGGTAGGCAATGGCCAGTCCGCTGTTGGCGCGCGTGCCGCCGTTATCCCAACGGTCCCATACCGTGCCGTAATTGGTTCCGGGATTGGCGTCGATCGTCACCTGCGTGTAGTACGCGGTGGGGCTGGTCCAGGTTACGCTCATCGCGGTCAGTACCAGTTCCCGGCCGGTGTCGTTCTGCACGGTAAAGACCAGGTCTTCGTTGCTGTTGTTTGACCGGCTGCCTTGTTCGTAATAAAGGCCGTTATGCGCAGAAATGCCGAGGACGCTGTTATTGGCGTGGATGTCGCCTTCGACGGTGCCCAGCGCCGTGGGCGTAAAGGTGATATCGGTGTTCGAACAGAGCAGGTATTTCCATGCGCAGAGATAGACGACCAGTTCGCAGATGCGCTGCGCTTTGCCGGAGTATCCGTAAGAAATGATCCGTACGAATCCGTCGCCGATATCTGTGGCTTCTTCGGCAGTGACGCGGTAGTAGCCGTTCGTCATATTTTCCTGGAGTGTCCAGGGCAGCACGCCAGCGTCCGGATCTTCGGTCATCACGCGCAAGGCGCGTTCAAGGCCGGCCTCGGCCAAGTAAAGAGCTTTCTCGCCGCTTTCCTGATTGCGGGCAATGCCGGCTTCGGAAAGTACGGCGCTTAGGTATGCTGTTCCGAGCAGGAATAGGATGACCAGCGCGAACAAAGCGATGAGCAGGGCAATGCCGCGTCGCTGCTTATTCCGTGAAACGGCGTGATTATGGTCGGTCATAAATTCCGTAATCCGACGGCTTTGTGCATAGAGGTCGTAAATGTCTGTCCGCCGGCGATTTTTTTCGTCCGGAGAAAAACCGCGATATATTTTATCTCGGCGGCAACGCTTGTTTGCGCGCCGGACGCGTTATGATAGAGCAGTTGGAAATTATCGATATGATTGGCCAGCGGTGACGCGGCGGCTTCGGAGTCAAGTTGCCGCAACAGCGGCTGGCCGCTCGTCCCCGACCAGGCATAGGTGATGATTTCGTTGGGATCGGCGATTTCGTCGTCGTCGAGGTCTTCCCACCAGAAACTGACCGCGGCCGGGCTGAACACATAGAGGGCGCGCGCCTGGCGCAGCTCATCGCAGAGTTTATCCACGCCGCTGCGGGCGTTTTGCACTACCTCGGTTTTTGTTTCGCCGGTTTGCCAGGCGAGCGCGGCCTGGCGTAAAAATTCGTAGAGAGGAAACAAGACCAGGCCGAGAATCGCCAGGGTCATGAGTAGTTCGATGAGCGTGAAGGCGCGGGTATTCGAAATAATTTTTTTCATGCTATTTTAATAATGGGCCATAATGGTTTCCAGTGCGCGGGAACCGATTTTCGGGTGCGTTACATTGACGGTGATGCGTTTATAATAGGTGCGCACGCCGGACGCAATCCAGGCGCCGCTGCTTAAGGCAACATAGTCGACGGTCACCTGCCGGCGGAATAGAGAGAATTCGTTTAATACGATGCCATCGCTGGTCGTGGGAGGATTTTCCTGCAGCGTATGATAGTCGTCGATATCGTCCAAGGTGCGCCGGTCAGCGATGGTTTCCCCGCTATCCGTTCCCAGGCTTGCCGGGTTGACCGGTTCGACGGGGAATTCGTTTTCGTCAAAACGTTTAGTTTTAATCTCTTCCATCAAAGCTTCGGCAAGATTTGTCGCCTGCGAAACCAATTCACCGGTTTGGTTCGCCTGAAAGCCGATATAAAATTGTGAAAGCAAAGGAATAAGCGCGATACTGAGCACCATGATCGCGGCAAGGATTTCGATATAGGTAAATGCCCGTTCCCCCATAAGTTATGTTCATGATTCTATCATTGACCGGTTGCCCTGTCAAGTAACCCTGGAAGAGCGCCCCATTTCCATACGCGGCAACACGGCGCTTGACAATATTTTGCAACGAGTGTTAGAATTTTTACGCGTTTCATTATATAATATTAAAAATGAAAACGAAAACGGGGTGGCTACTGCGGGCAGGGGCGGGGTTTACGCTGATAGAACTTCTTATCGTTATCGTCCTTATCGGTGTGCTGAGTTTTTTGGCAATGCCGTTATTTCGGGATTTTATTAATTTTTCTTCGCTCAAAAAGGATGCGTGGTCGCTGCAGGCAGCGATGCGCGCCTGCCGGCAGCAGGCGATTGCCGAGCATCTGAACTACCGTTTTATTTTCGATACGGCGGCGGATTCGTATACGATCGAAAAGCGGGATCCGGCAACAGGGGCGCTTCTGGCTACCGTACGCACTGAAAATTTTGAGAATGACCTGATATCCGCGGCCGCAGTCACCTTTCGCCCGCGGGGAGAAACCGATGTGGCGTCGACGATCAGTATCCGGGGAGAAAAAAGCGCGGATACGGTGACGCTCAGTGTGCAGGCCGCGACAGGGTTAGTGAGTATGACGGGATTATAGCCTGGTTGAAACTATGGCGCCGAAAATAAAACTGACGGGAAAGAAATTAGATACGGAGATCAATATCTTTGAGCCGGGGAAGATAGTTACCGGCGTGGATATTGGCGCCCAATCGGTAAAAATTGCCGTGATTAAGGAATCGCCGGCCGGAGCTCGTCTGCTCGGTATCGGTATGGCGGAGATTGCCGCGGGCGCAGCCGGTGAGGACCGCATTGCCGCGGTTAAGGCCGCGGTGCTGGCAGCGCTTAAACAAATCCCGGGGAAACCGAAAGCCTTGGTCACGTTGTTGCAGGCGCCTTCGCTGACCATAAAAAATCTTTCGTTGCCGGCCATGCCTGCGGAAGAATTGCGTGAATCGGTGAAATGGGAACTGGAGCAGAATATTACCTTTGCAATCGATCAGGCCTGTATCGATTTTATCAAGAGCGGTGAGACGGTGCGCGCCGGCGCAAAAAATTTCGATATTGAAGCCGTGGCCATGACCCGTGAGGATGTTCAGGAGCATCTTCGGGTGTTTGTGGAAAATAACCTGCCGGTCAGCGGCGTTATGGTCCCGGCCTTATCGCTCTGGAATGTGTTTCAGAAAGGCAATAAATGGAAGGAAGACGACACGATCGCTTTGATCGACGTCGGGGCGTTGACGACGAAAATAACGATTTATGCGCGCAATGCGCTGCGTTTTACCCGTGAAGTTTTTATCGGAGCAGACGCCATTACCCAGGCATTGGCGCAGGATACCGGTCTGTCGATGGATGAGGCGGAAGCAGCTAAGTGCGCGCAGGGGCTTAAGGAGGACGGCCCGTATTATGTACAGACGAGTGCTGCGGTTGAGCAGTTAGCCGCGGAATTGGACCGTTCGTTCGGTTTTTATAAAGCGCAGTATCATATTGAAAAAATCGACCGGTTGGTGCTCTACGGCGGCGGCGCTTCGATGATTGCCTTGGATAAATTCCTTACGGAAAAGCTGGGAGTTTTCTGCGAGGTCGGCAATCCGTTCGACGGGATATTATTCGCCAAAGACGCCTATGCGAATTTTGACGAAATAAAGAATTTTTTTGCGATGGCCGTAGGCGCGGCGCTTTCCGGCGGCGCGGCGAAACGCGTTAATCTTTTACCGGCGGAGCTGCGCCGGGAAAGAACCGTTGATCTCAAAAAAATCGCGCTGCGGATCGTGCCGGCGGTGTTGCTCGTTGTTTTGGGCGGACTATTTTGGTGGGTAATCCGGGAAGAGCGGCGGTTGGCCGCGGCGCAGGCGCAGCAAGAGCTGGTTATCGCGGCCTGGAAAGAACAGCAGCAGGTGCGTAAGAAGCTGCGGTTTTTCGAAAGTACGCAGGCGGCCCGCGCGCAGACGCAAGCAATTCTGGAAGGGATAAGTGAAAAAATACCGGAAGGGGTGTATCTGAATTTCATTGATTTTACCGCGGCAAATAATACGGTGATTCTGGATGGCGAAGGCAGTTCCAATCATCGAGTCATTGAATTTGTAAAAAATCTGGAAACGATTCCGGCCGTGGTCGGGGTCAAGGTAAAATCCGTGGAAGGCGCGGCAAAGGGCGGGCAGGTTGTTGTCGATTTTCGTATTACGATTTTGAAAAAGTAGGGTGTATGGCGGGCATAAAGCTGCCGCAATTGCAGACAAAATACAAAATACTCATTGCCGTCGGCGCGGCGGCCGTGGGAATCAGTTTTTATTATGATTATGCCTATAAACCGCATGCGCAAAAAATTAAAGAAGTACAGGAACAGCTTGCCGTTTTGGGAGACACCTTGAATATTATTTGCACGGTCGATTATCCGGGGGCCGCGCCGGATGCGGGTTTGTTGCAAAAAATCCAGGTCGCCCAGAACGCGGAATTACAGCGCAGCCGCCAGGAAGAGGCCAATCTGCCGGCGCCGGCGGATCTTTCGTTATTGTTGGAAAAAGTTACGGATCTTGCCCAGGCCGCGCAGGTTAATCTGAAATCACTGGAGCCGAAGGAGTTACTGCAAAAAGAGTTTTATAAACAGCAGCCGCTGCATTTGGAATTAGAAGCGCGTTATGTTAATTTTCTCAATTTTATGCAATTGATCAACCGCCTGCCGGTGGTCATGGAAAAAATAAAGATTGAGTTGGTGGAACGACCGAAGATAAAAGTGATCATGCAATTAGCGATTATTATGAAATAGGGGCGATATGTTCGCGAGTAAATGCCGGAGTACACATGAATAAACTAATCGCCGGGATAGCGGCGAAACGTTTTTCTCCCGCGGAAAACGCCGGGTTGCTTGTTTTTTTTCTCGTGGTGTCCGCCGGTTTGTACTGGTTGGTCGGCAGAGAAATCGATGCGGAAAAGGCGCGTTTGCAGGTCGCCATCTTGACCGTGCCGCCGGATGCGCCGGCACCGAACGCCGGCTCTACGGCAGGTTCTCCGCGGGAAGCCGTCGTCGTTGGCGCTTCGGAGAAAATTTCGGACATGCCGGCGCCGTTTTCGCCGCCGCCGGCGGCGAAAAAACGCGATCCGTTTCTGCCTTCGTTACAAGAGATTGTCGAAACGATTATTTCGCCGCCGGTCGTTACGCTTCCGCCGCCGGTCCAGAAACCGGCGCCGTTGGAAGTAACCGGTATTCTCTGGGATGAAAAATACCCGACGGCAATCATCAATTCGCGGGTGGTGAAGATCGGGGATTTGATTGAAGGAAAAACAGTGGTGGATATCGAACAAAACCGTGTTTTGTTGATGGAAGACGGACAATTGCTTTTTGCGCCGCTCCATCAGGTTGGGCAATCGCGGTGAGTGGGCAATGAATTCGGCGCGGCATTCTTCCGACCCGCGGCTGTCCGCCGCCGGGAAATGCCAAGGGTATAATGATGCAACGTGAGTGAAGGAGCGGCGATGGCTAAAATATTAGTGATTCACGGTCCGAATTTAAATTTACTGGGTAAACGCGAACCGCAGGTTTATGGAAACGTCAGCCTGGAAGAAATCGATCGGCAGATACAGCAGTGGGCGTCGGCGCATGCCTGGCAGGTTGAAATACACCAATGCAATCATGAAGGCCGCATTGTCGATCTCATCGGTGCGGCGATCGGCGGTGTAGACGGTATTTTGATCAATCCGGCGGCGTACACGCATACCAGCGTCGCGATTCGCGACGCGCTCAGCGCTGCGGCAATTCCGGCCGTGGAGGTACATGTATCGAATATTCATAGCCGTGAGCCGTTCCGGCAGCACTCGTTGACGGCGGCGGCCTGCCGCGGGCAGATCTGCGGATTCGGAGCGGACAGTTACCGTTTGGGTATGGAAGCGTTGTTGCGGTTGCTCGCCGGCGGTGCGGGGACGTGAGCCGCACGGAACGGATCTCGGCTATTCGCCGGTATTTGGCGGCGCATCGCGCCGATGCGTATCTGATCAGTTCACCGGCGAATGTGCTTTATTTGAGCGGGTTTACGAATAATGACTGTTTCCTGGTGCTGACGCAAACCGCCAATTATTTCGTCGGTGATTCCCGTTACACCTTGCAGGCGGAGCAGGAGGTGGGGGGAACCTATTCCGTTATTGCGCTAAAAAATTCGTTGGAACAGACGTTGCAGCGGCTTGCGGCGCGGAAGCGGTGGGCGCGGATTTGTTTTGAGCCGCGCCGGATCAGTGTGTACGCTTACCGCCGGTTGAGTAGCGGCCTGGGCAAAGCTATCCGTCTTCTTGCCGGTGAAGATGTCCTTGCTCCCCTGCGTATGCAAAAAACCGCCGTGGAATTAGCCTGTATCCGCCGGGCCCAGGAGATTACGCGAAAGTCTGTTGAACAATTGCGGCAGTCGATAGCGCCGGCAATGACGGAATTGGCCGTAAAACACCGGCTGGAGCAGCTGTTGTATGACCATGGGGCGGAAAAAACGGCTTTTGATGTGATTATCGCGGCCGGCGAACATGCCGCGATGCCGCACGCGGTTGCCGGGCAGCGGAAGATCGGGCGTAAAGAACCGGTGGTTGTTGATGTCGGAAGTGTCTGGCAGGGATATAATTCCGACTTGACAAGAACATTGTTTTTCGGTACAATGGCGCAACATAATAAGTATTATCGGCTTGTCGCTGCCGCGCAAGAGCGTGCCATAGAGAACATTCGTCCGGATGTGCCGATTGCCGACATTGACCGTGCGGCGCGCCAGGTGTTTAAAAAAGCGGGGCTTGAACGGTATTTTTCGCATGCGGTGGGGCATGGTGTCGGCCTGGAGATTCACGAGCCGCCGTCGGTGTCCTCTACAAATAAAGCGCGCATCAAACCGGGCATGGTGTTTACCGTAGAGCCTGGTTTGTATATCCCCGGGTGGGGAGGGGTGCGCATTGAGGATTTGATAACGGTAACCGAGAGAGGGTGCGAGATTTTATAGGTATGATTACGCCGAACGATTTTAAAAATGGGTTAACGCTGGAGATTGATGGAGAAGTCTACCTGATCATCGAGTATCAACCGGTTAAACCCGGCAAAGGCACGGCGTTTACGCGCACGCGTTTGAAGAATCTGCGGTCGAAAAAGATTATTGACCGCACCTATCGGGTGGATGAGCGTTTTCAGGAGGCGTTTGTCGAGGAAAAACGTTTGCAGTACCTTTATAACAACGGCACCCACTACCATTTTATGGATCAGGGCACTTATGAAGAGCAGGAAATTGCCCGGGAGCATTTGGAAGACGTCATCAAATATTTAAAAGAAAATATGGAACTGACGGCGGTCGTTTATAAAAGCGAGGTTATTGATGTGCACTTGCCGATCTTTATCGAGGCATCGGTTATTCATACCGAACCCGGGGTGAAAGGAGATACGGCGAAGGGGTCATTTAAACCGGCGACGATCGAAACAGGCGCGACAGTCCAGGTTCCTTTATTTATAAATGAAAATGACCGGATAAAAATTGATACGAGGACGGGTGACTATGTCGAAAGAATCTCAAGCTAAAGCGTTTCCTCCTAAGGAATTGAGCATGACCATGAAAGAGTTGAAAGAAATGATTAGCCTGATGAAAGACAATAATATTTCTGAACTGGAACTTGAGCGCGCGGGATTGAAAATCAAGCTGCGCCGCGGCATCGGCGGCAGTCCGATTCCGAATATGTATATTGAACGCGTTGCGCCGGAGTATCAAACGGTCGTCGCGCCGGCCGTGGCGCCAGCACAGCCGCCGCCGGCGGCGGTGAACAAGAACATTGTCGAGGTGAAATCGCCGATGGTCGGGACG
>JAMWCB010000167.1 GCA_023819605.1 Candidatus Omnitrophota bacterium | reverse complement strand
CGATCGCGATTGCGATAAAACTCCGCGTCGAACAGCACCCCCACATCCCGCATAGCGGTTTTAACTTGTTCCTGTCGGCTGCGGCGACGCTTATCTCCCGGCTTCCGCATCGCGTTCTGCGCGTCGCGCACCTGATCCAAAAGTGCGTACATCAGCTCTTTAGCGCGGGCATGAAAAGGATCCCGCGACAAAATACGCATCAGCAACGCTTTGGCTTCTTTATAACGCTTCTGTTCAAGTTCGGCTTCGGCGACGCCGCAGAGCGCTGCCTCATTTCCCGGATCCTGTTCCAAGGCTCTTCGCGAGAGCCTCTCCGCTTCCCTACGCAATGAAAAACAGCGGCACAGGTCCGCAATCGCAAGCACGACATCTTCCGATACTTTTTCCTTGTCTAAGCGTAAAAGAAGCTCACGCATCAACGGCATCGCCGCGGATAGCGGTTGCTGCAACGCCGCAATCTGTGCCTGTTGCTGTTCCAGGGCAGCCTGCTGCTGCGCCGCAATGGTTTTTTGTTCATGCAGGGTCTGTTGCTGTTGGCCGGTTATCAACTCAAACTGCCGTATCTGCTGCTCTAATCGCTCAACCTCAAACTCATGTATTAAGGATACATGCTGCGTGCGAAATCGCTGCAGGTCTTCACATTGAGTTTTTTTCTGCTTGTGCAACTCAACATGATAATGTTCGACCAACAGATTTTCCGCCTGAATTTTAAATATCTTTTGCCCGACTAACCGCAGCGCCAAATCTTCAACAAATAATCCGCGCGCATAGTCCTCATTAAAACGATTTGCGGCGCACAATTCTTTCCGCACTATAAAACAGGCGCTTGAACAACAAATCATTTCACGGCCGCCATCCGGCGCACTTTCCCAAAGCCCCTGCAGACGTATCTGCTTTGTTTTATGATCAAACCATACGCGATTTTCTCCCCCGGCACATTTATCCACATACAACACCTTCGAATCTATCCAATCCGGAGCTGGATCGTTCTGCAATAGTTTCTGCAGATTAGGAAAAAAACTGTCGCTGAAAATTACGTCGCTATGCGCAAATAAAACGAACTCTGCCTGACACTGCTCAAGACTTCTATTAAAGAGCGCCGGCAAATTTGTTTCTTGAGAAAAAGAAACTATTTTTTCTATGCCGTGCCGGCGGGCAACGGCGATGGAATCGTCAAAAGAACCGTGGTCGGCAAACACAATATCCAATTCAGTGCGCCACGGCCCGAGCGACGCGAACAAACGCGGTAAGTAGAATCGCTCATTTTCATTGATGATAACTAAAGAGATCGGCGCACTCATCAGCATCATTGCTCAGCTCCGGCAGCCGACAACAGGCGATCGATCACAGACGCAATCCGCGTCGTTGCCTGACCATCGGTTTTATAAACAACATCCTCAATAGCGCGTTCGCGCGCCGCGTCAAGCTCCTGCCCGGAGCACAATAATTTTTCAAACGCGGGCGCAATTTCCGCAACGGCGTAAGCACCAAAAGCCGCCCCCCGCTGAACAAACGGCAAAAATGTCCGATCTTCTCCCAAATTGATCAAGAGCAATGGCTTGCGCAGTACGACGGCATCCAACGCCGTCGTGGAAAAAAAGGTAATCACGCCGTCAGCGATCGCCATCAAAGCTTCTGTATCACAATACTTGCATACCAGCATCTCCGCATACTCCGGCATATTTTTCAATACCGCTTGAATCTGAGATATTTCCTGTGACGGATGGACCTGAAACAGCAACTGAACCTCCGCATGTAACCCGGCGCAGCGTGCTATTTCCTGAACAGCGGCAGTAATGGTTTCGGCACTGGGACAATTTCCCGGTCCCGGTCCCTGCGTGGTAAAAACGATTAATTTTTCCCTGGAGTGCGGAATTCCCAACGCCTCAAATATCGCCTGACGCGACGGACGCAAAGCAATCGTCCGGTCAAAATGGACACCGCCCGTAACCACGATACGCTCCGCGGCAACACCCTGTTCAATAAGAAACTGCCGACTAAATTCACCCCATGCGGCAAAACAATCCGCCTCAAACGGCGCAAACGCATGGAGCGAATATTTATTTGGCGTGCCGTGCTGCACAATCAGAGTCTTTATGCCTTTTTCGCGACAATAATGCACAGCATTACGCAAAATATAATTAACTTCAATCACGATAAACAAATCCGGTTTTTCAGCATCAATCGCCTGAATCAAGGCCATGACTCCCCAGGCCAGATCAAAATCCGCGCTGCGCGGCGTTTCACTATAAACATCGAGCTTCCGCACAACAATCCCTTCCTTTTCCGCCAGCCGTTTTTCCTCGTCCGTCATAACAATAACGATATTTTCATACTGCTCCTCCGGCAAATATTCAATTAAGGGCACTAATTTATTGAAATGCCGGGGCAAGTATGAAAACGTAACAATCTTCTTTCTCTTGCCTGCTGTCGGCACCGCCGGACTGCACACGTTCCTGTCCTGCGGACAGGTGCGCTCCTGCAATACTGTGAGCAAATGATCGTTAAACGCATCAAATCGTTCACGATGTTGATGATATACGGCCCGATGACGCTCAAGATACTCCGAGCGCTCAGCCAAAAGTTCATGAACCAGTCGTTCCATCGCCGCAGCATCATAACCGTTACCGCCAGCACGCACATCGATTAAGTACCGCGATTCGCCGATATCATCCAGAAAATAACGGTTTTTACGATGGCTGCCTATGGGAATAATCGGCACATGCTGCCCAAAGGCAATAATATTGGCATGCCCGCGCATCCCAAACACCAGATCCATTTTTTTATACACGCCCGCCAATTTCGCAACGCCTTCCCGGTGCGGGGACTGCAACCCATCGACGGTATCACTGATTACACATAACGCTTCGCGTAACTGCTCGCGTAAATACGCAATTATTTCCTGATCAAATGCGGTACCCATATGACCGATATAGTATATTTTCGACGCACGCTCCCGTAAAAGATTCTTCAACATCCGCACAAAATTATCTAAAAAGAGCCGGCGGTTTTCCTGCCACGGGGCAGGAAATGTTTGTTCTTCACGATCCGTTGTCCAACAAAGACCAACCTTGAGGCCCGGCTCATGCTCACCGGGCAGAGCGATATTTTCCGCCGGCAAAAACATGCCGCTGTCTGGAATAACCGCGATTTTATCCGGCCGGCAGCCACGACGAACTAATTCGATCCGCGATCCCCGGTTACGCACGGAAAACAGGGCGGCAGTCTCGACGGTTTTTTTTAAATGCTCATTGGTGATCGGCAGAAAATTACTATCGTCATACTCAAACTGATTAAAACCGATTCCATAGACCACCAGCGGTATTTCGATCGCTTCGAGCAAATCAATCGCAATATTAAATTGCCATCCCGAAACACTATTATCCTGCGGCCGGTAAAAAATTAGTCCCCCACCGCCGACCAACAGCAAATCCGCCCGCGCGTTCAGCTCGCGGATAAAATTCGGCGTAAAACGCGTAGTTTGGCAAGGAATATCGCAAAAACTGATGGGGACTTTAGCGCGCGCGCGTAGCGCTTCCTGTATCGAATAATGGATCGCGCTATCGCCAAAATTTCCCTGCCATGCGCCCACATGCCAAATATGTTTTTCAGTATTGGTCATCACTACTGTCCGGTTATAAGTTGAACAGTTCCAATTGCTTTTGATTTTCGTCTATTTTGAAAATGTACTGATCGGCCTGCAAGGCCTGTAAAATCGGCGTTTTTTCGAATATAGTCACGCTTAAAATCTGTAGAATTGTGTAAA
>JAMWCB010000166.1 GCA_023819605.1 Candidatus Omnitrophota bacterium | reverse complement strand
CCGCATAATCTCTTTTACCGTCAGGGCGGCTTGTTCCTGGCCATTACTCCCGGCGGCTACTCCTACGTTAGGCTCTGTTCTCGCACTTTTCTTTTTGATCGGCGTGCCGATGGACATACGATATTCCTCAGCTCGCTCTGGTGATAAGCTGCCCAATTCTTTTTCAATCAACAACAATGATGCGGAATTTTGGACATTAACGAATATTTCCCTATAGCCCCACTTTTGACCAGGATTCTTGTTTGTTTCACGCGCCTGCGCGAGCCACAGCTTGTATAAAAGCAAAACATCGATCCCCTTTCTTTTAAGCTTTGCATACGCATCAAAACATCTGTCCATAGCGTCGGGCAAGGAGTGATTTCCGATCACGGTAAGCATGGCTTGAATATGCGCGAGCCAGGCTTGAGCGAATTCCGGTTTCCCTTCACCACGCGGAAAATTTCGCGCCATATCGTCTACGGTCTTAAAAAATGCCAAAGACGGATTCATTCCCTGCGACCGGTTCATCTGGTAAAAAGATACCGCTGCCGGGCATATCGGCATCCGCAACAAAAGATCGGTATCTACCGTGCCGCGCGCCTCCGGGAACCATTCCGCGGCCGCGCGGCTTATTGCGTGGATATGCGCGCGCGCATAGTCGGTTAAATCGCTCTGATCATTACAGCCTTTCGTCAGATAGAGCCTTCCCTCCACCGGATAAACGGTCAACGCAAAAAAATTCTTGTTTTGTTTATCCGAGAAAGCGACGCTGATAAATGGCAACGTTTTGCCGATCTCCGACGCCGGCATATGCCGTGCCTGGACTTCAACCGTAATTTTTTTATCTTTTGCTCCCTCACGTAAAATATATTGACGGGTTTCTCTATATGGCGAGAACGCCTCGTTCGGGTGTTCTAAAAACCGCAGGGCAGGAACCAAACTATGCAGGACAAAGGGATTGACGACTTCCGCGAACCGGCGAATCATATCCGGATACTTCCAGGAAAATTCTGGAATGAGCATATGTGAAGCAGGCTCGGAGTCCTGCCCATAACGCTCCGTCCATGTATCCAACAGTTCCACAAACACTACCAAGTCCTCACCGATGACCGCCGGCGATTTCCCGGTTTGTCCAGCTTGAAACTGAATCCAGGCATACATATCCCGTTCCATCTGCTCTTGGGCAGATCCGGCGCCGTATACAGCCACCATATCCTCGACATACGCATCCAAGTCCGAAAACGTCACGACGCGCGGCTCCGTAAATAATTGCCCCGCGAGCCGGCGCACCGCAAATGTGCTCAGGCCTAAAATTTCAGCTGTTTTCGGCAATGAATTATCCGTCGCGACCAGTACCTGCGCAAGAACCTGCTTTAGTACTTCGGCTAATGACATGCCGGACCAATCCTCCACCTCAACATCTCTATACGCTTGAATTTCCGCGGCGTGTTCATACAGCAGCATCCGCGCCGACGCCATATCAAAATTCTTCGTCTCGCGCTCCAAATCTAATACGCTGTCAAGATTCTGCAGCATTTCTTTCTCATCGCCCTCCGGCGCCTGGCGCAGCAGCGAACAGAGCCACCGGGCATGAACCTGCCTCCACAGATGCCCCTTATTGTTCTGAATCAAAGTCGGCCAATCGACAGAATTCGGAGAGACAGCTCCCTGCCTCGCGTTTGCTATCGCCTGACCAATCACGGTTTCATCAATTTTTTCCGGAACAGATGCCGGCGGCAAAAAATCAAGCGCCGGCTGTTTCTCCGCGAGAAAAGACAGCTGAGGCGACGGCCGGTGTTTCCGCAATAAATCCGATGCTGCCAATAACTGTTGGGCCTGCTCCGCTCTCTCGCGCAATTTTTCCGGTTGGTCAATGCTGTCCAAACCGAATACCTTGATTAACCCAAACAATGCCCCGCGTTCAGAAACTTGCACAATTCCGTTCTCATCCTTTAGCCATGCTAAAATTTTCTTTTTTGAATCAATTAAATCATCTTGACTCCGTACCCACACATACTGAGAAAAAACATCCCCATTTTTCTTATTTTTTTCTTGTAAGTCCCAATAATTACTCATCGCGTTATTGAGCTGGCTCAGCAGATTATCTAACGGCATGGTCGGAAAAGAAAAAGAAAACGTATCTTTGCACACCTTTACCATTTGTTTTATCCCTGACCGCAGGCTCGGTTCATCCACATAATAATTAAACTCCCGGGCAATATCCGCGACTGCCTGAAACAATGCTATAGACATTTTACATGGCTCATCGTCGGCAATGGCGCTTAATGCCCGCTGCGCTTCGTTTAAAAAATACGGCGCGGTCATGATCATCGGCAAGCGGTACAACGTTGCTGCCTCCCGCACATTATCCACAACAACCGCACATTGCGTCTGAATTTCGGTTTTCATCCGATCAAATGCCTCTTCCGTCACCCCGCTCTTGCGCTCCGGATTATTTTTCTGAAAGCAATAGTCTATGCGCATCGTCTCTGCGCACGGATAGGCTGTAAGCACAAAAACCGGCTCTCCATATCCGCGGCGCTCATAGATACAAATAAACGGACGGAGTACCGTGTCTGAGGAATCGCCCGGGACAGTGGCGGGCAAGGCCATCATCTCCAGGTGAAGCCGCAGGGGCTTCCCGGCGGAATTCATATCCAAAACATATTCCCTGCTAATTTTTTCACCGGGATATTTCATGTTAATTTTTTTTATAAAGGTATCTACCTCCTCGCTAATTTTCTCCAGAGCTTTTTTATCATCAATGATCGAAAAAGATTGCTCTTCATAAACTACGCCGGCGGAACGGTCTTCATTTCCGTTTTCCACCGGTCCATCATCAGCCACAGTCGCTACCGCATCAGATTCTTTGACTTCACTGCCGCCATCGCTTTCCAGCGCGGCATCGCCATTCAGGGAATCGTTATTGCTTGGCGCCGGCGAAGTCTCGTTCATCCACACGACGATTGGCTCGGGCTCAGGCGCGGGCTTGTCCTCTGCCTCAACGAAATCGACATCATCACCTGTAGTTTCGGAGGGTTCCGGCACAGCAGCGGATTCTCCAGCCGCCGGATCGCTGTCGCCGCTGGAAAACGGTGCTGCGGCATCAGCCGTTTCCTGACCTTCCTTGCCTGCCGATATATCTTCCAACAGAGCAATGGGCGTCCGATCAATCACGCCGCCGGATGTCGAGTCCGAAAAAGGATTGTCTTTCCATTCATCTCCGAAAGAAGAGTTCACATCGGCATCCGGCATCGGCATTTCCTCGCTTTCCCGGGACGCGCTCGCTTGCCGCAATAGTCCTTCGGCCAGATCCACCCGCCGTGGGAGATCAGACAATGTGACATCACGGGGTTTACCGGATTTATCCGTGATATCGATGAACCACAATAAACGCCGCATCTGTCGCATCAATAATTTATAATCCTCTCCACTGCCGCGCAGATTTGCCACCACGCTTCGCGCCGCTTCCAATACAGTATGTTCAGAAACATCTTTTTTATTACGCATAATTTCTAACCAATCTTTTAAGATATACTGATGCTGACGGTAAAATTCGTATACCCCCTCAACCTGGTCTAATAAATCAACATCTTCATCAACCGGCGCATTGCGAATTCCTCGGGTAAAGCTGCTCACTGTTGGAAAATGTACCGCAAATATTTCGCGCAGGACCACAATAACATCTGCGACACTCACTGGTTTTTTGAAAGCTTCGGCTAAACCAACCGCCGCGTTTAAAGCCGCCCAATACGGATTGCATCCGGAGTCAAGCCAGGCAGAGATAAAA
>JAMWCB010000165.1 GCA_023819605.1 Candidatus Omnitrophota bacterium | reverse complement strand
GCTTTTCCCGCCACAGTACGCGGGACAGGCGACCGGGTGAGCTTCATTCCTTATTGTTTCATAAGAATATACAAAATTAGTTTTTTATCATAAAATTTGTTAGTGTCAATGATTAATAAAAAAATTATTCAAAAAATGGTGAGCGTTATGCCGGCGATTGATCCTTGCGTAATTCTGCGTTTTTTTTGTGGTGAACACGTATTTCCCGGGCAGGGTATCCGGATGAAGCAGTATATCCGGCGTGCGGCCGCCATTTTGATTTTAATTTCGTTCGCGCCAGGCGGCGGGGATAGGCCATGCGCCGCAGAGGAACGCAGCGCCGGCGCGCCGTCCAAACGCTGGTCCGCCGGGGTCGGCGCGATCTATACCGATAATCCGTATAAAGGAACGGACGGCCATGATTTTTTGTCGATTCCCTTTGTCTCTTTTCGCGGGTCGTGGTTGACTATTCAGGGGCCGCAGGTGAGTTGCCTTTTGAAAAAATGGGAACAGATTGCGCTTGCCGGGATGATCGAATACCGCTTCGGCGGCTACGATGCCGACGACAGCGACGATCTTGCCGGGATGACTGCCCGTCGGCAGTCGGTTGATGCCGGCCTATCCTGTTCGTTGCCGATAACCCGTTACGCGCAGGCGAGTTTTTCGGTTTTGCGTGATATTTTACGTCGTCATCGGGGAGTCAGCGGCCGGCTGACGGTAGCAAGCTATGTGCCCTATAAAAAGTGGTTTGTGTCTCCGTATTGCGGATTGCAGCTATTGAATAAGACGTTTTCGGATTATTATTTCGGTGTGCGTGCCGCAGAAGCGCGTGCCGGCCGGCCGGAATATCATCCGGGGACTTGTTATAATCCGATTGCGGGGGTGCGCGCCGGTTATACGTTTGCCGAAGCGTATACGGCCGTGCTCGGCGCGGAGATAAAAGTTTTAGATCCGGCAATTGCCGACAGCCCGATTGTGGGGGAAGAACGGATGAGCAGTATACAGGCGGCGGTGCTTTATCAGTTTTAGCCCGTTCATCGCACCGTTCCGGTGAAGGCGCGAACAAAAGGCGGGTTTACCCCGCCAGCGGTGGTCTATTCAAGAATGGAAAATGACATTGCGGCGGGAAGCGGGAATGTGTTAGAATACCGGCACGATGTATTTTTTTAGTGAGCGTGGCGCGCGATAGCGGAGATCGGCGCAGCCAAACGGCAAGGCGCGTGGAATGGCGCAGGATAACTTGGGCGCCGGGCAAGGAGGAAATATATGTTTCGGGAAAAAATAAAAGTCCTCGATTGTACTATCCGCGACGGCGGATTGATCAATAATCATGATTTCGATTTGAAATTCGTGCGTCATGTTTATGCCGCAGTATCCGCTGCCGGTGTCGATTATATGGAGCTCGGGTATAAGAATTCCCGCAAGCTTTTGCCGGCGGAGGAATTTGGTATGTGGAAATTTTGCGCCGACGATGATATCCGGCGGGTGGTGGAAGGCGTCGAGTCGCCGGCGAAAATTTCCGTTATGGTGGATGTGGGCCGGGTAGATCCGGATGAGATAAAGCCGCGCAAAGAGAGCCCGGTGCAGATGATTCGTGTGGCGTCCTACGTCAAGGAAATCGACAAGGCGATCGCCTTGGTCAATGAATTTCATGACAAAGGATATGAAACGACGGTCAATGTCATGGCGATTTCCCGCGCGTTGGAGACGGAAGTCGATGAAGCGCTGGCCCAGCTGGAGCAGGAGGCAAAAGCCGACGTCGTCTATGTCGTGGATAGTTTCGGCTCGCTCTATCAGGAAACGACGGAATTTTTGGTAAAAAAATACAAGTCCGTGTTGAAAAGTAAAGAGATCGGGATACATACGCATAATAACCTGCAACTGGGTTTTTCGAACACGATCGAAGCGGTCATTCACGGCGCAAATTATTTGGATGCGACGATTTATGGGATTGGCCGCGGCGCCGGCAATTGTCCCTTAGAGTTATTGCTTGGTTTTTTAAAAAATCCGAAGTTCGATTTGCGGCCGATTCTGGAGATCATTCAGCAGGAGTTTTTGCCGTTGCGCGAAAAAATCGAATGGGGGTATATTATTCCCTACGCGATTACCGGTATGTTTGATGAACACCCGCGGGCGGCGATCGCCGTCCGCAACACGCCGAAAAAGGACGATTATCGAGATTTTTATGAGTCGATTGCCGATGCCAGTGCGGAGTAACGAGAAGATCGATGGATATTGAACGTTTCCGGCAATTGCCGTTGATGGGGATTGTGCGGGGCGTTTCCGCCGAACGCATTGAGGCGTTGGTTGAGGGCGCGATTGCGGCAGGATTGCGCACTTTGGAAATTACGATGAATACCGCCGATGCCGCGGCCGTGATTCGGCGGGCGGTTGCCGGCGCGGCCGGACGGTTGACCGTCGGCGCCGGAACGGTGTTAAATCTCCGGCAATTGGCCGATGCGCGCCGCGCCGGCGCAACGTTTATCGTTTTGCCGGTCCTGGTGCCGGAGGTTGTCGCTGCCTGCGCGCGCGATGGTCTGCCGGTATTTCCGGGAGCATTTACGCCACAGGAAGTGTATAACGCCTGGCAGGCCGGGGCAACGATGGTCAAGGTGTTTCCGGCCGGCGTTGCCGGCCCGGGGTACTTTCGGGAATTGAACGGCCCGTTCGCCGATATTCCGCTGATGGCCGTCGGCGGCGTGCGCGCGGAGAATGCCGCGGAATATTTCCGCTGCGGCGCGCAGGCCGTGGGCGTGGGCGGGAGCGTTTTTCAGAAAGCGCTCAGCGGCGATTGGGCGGCGGCAACGGCGGATATAGCGGCGGTCGTGCGGGCGGTCGCCTCAGCGCGAACGGGGCATTGACGCGGCGGTTGGAAATTTGTATCCGCGCCAGCGTTCGTCCGGTTTCCTGCGCCGGCGGCTGCGGCGCTGAAAAGAAGCTTATGCGATTAGTCAAGGCAGTGATCGTATCGCTGGCGTTTTGTTGCGGATTTTATCTCTTAAACCGTTTTTTCCCGAAAAATATCGCGCGCAAGAAAATTGTTACGGCGTTGATCGAAGTGATTTACTTTGTGGTGTTCTGGTGGCTGGTTTATTTTCGGTTCCTTGATGATTAATGGTATCATAACGAAGTCGAGGTGGTATGAAAAAAATGTTCGGTATGCTGGGGGTGTTTATTTTTTTGATGGGCTGCGGGCAGGCGGCGGAATCAAATCGCGCGGTATCCGGCGCCGCTCCGGCGAAGATTGCCTGGATGCATGATTTTGAATTGGCGAAGTCGCAAGCGGCGGCGGCGAATAAACCGCTGATGCTTGATTTTTATGCGGATTGGTGCGGGTGGTGCAAGCGTATGGATAAAGATACGTTTGCGCACGCGGATGTGGCCGGCCGGAGCGAGAAATTTATTTGTGTGAAAATCAACGGAGATAATCAGCGGCAGTTAATGCAGCAATTCGGCGTACAAGGGTTCCCGACAACGGTTTTTCTGCGGCCGGACGGAACACGGATAGAAACGGTTCCGGGCTATGTGCCGGCGCAGCAGTTTGTGCGGGTTATGGATGAGGTGCTGAGTAAGATGCAACAATAGCGGGAACCCTATGCGCGCGAATCGTCGGAAATCCTGGCATAATGTTTGGCTGATGGTTTTTATTGTCGCCGGTGTGTTGTCCATCGGATTGATCGCGGCGCCCCGGCGTCCGGTTGTTTTTTGGCGCGGCCTCGCCTGGGTGGAGGTGGCCGATACCGCGCCGGAACGGGAAAAAGGACTGATGAACCGTGCGTCTCTGCCGCCGTCCCAGGGGATGTTGTTTGTGTTTGAACAGAATTGCACGCCGGCATTCTGGATGAAAGATACGCAGATACGGTTGAGTATTGCTTTTTTGAGCGAAGATAAAAAGATTGTCGATATTCAAACCATGGAACCGCTGC
>JAMWCB010000033.1 GCA_023819605.1 Candidatus Omnitrophota bacterium | reverse complement strand
CTGCGCCTCGGCGAAGTGGCCGATGCGGGCCTTGGCCATCACGGGGATGGAAACCGTGTCCATGATCTTTACGATGATTTCCGGGTCGGCCATGCGGGCGATGCCGCCGTCCCTGCGTATGTCCGCGGGCACGCGCTCCAGGGCCATGACCGCCACGGCGCCCGCGTCCTCGGCGATGCGCGCCTGTTCCGGCGTGGTTACGTCCATTATTACTCCGCCCTTGAGCATTTCCGCAAGCCCGATCTTGACTCTCAGTGTGCCTGTTGATTCCGACATGATGTATGTCCTTTCAAGCGCTTCGATGTGTTGTTTTCCGCGGCCGCCGCCCCGGAAACCGCGGAATCAGCCGGCCGCTCGGCCGGATCATCGAACGCGCCGAAACAGGAAACTGCCGCGCCGGCCGCGCACACGCTGAACGCAAAACTCACGATAAATTTTTTCATGAACCTCACTATACCATAGTCCGGCGGACAGTGTCAACGACACGCCGTTCATTGACGGTGTGCGTGAATAAAAATCTCCCGGCTGCCGCCGCACGCGCCGCGGCCGAGATTGATCCCGCCGCTACGTCGTAACGGCTTCCCATAATTCGTCCAAACGTGCGATGACCTGGCCCACGCTTATATCCCGCAGGCAGCGGCCGTCCGCGGAACAGGCCGGCGCGCGAAACTGACGGTAACAAGGACGGCAGGGCACCGCCGCCGTAATTATCTGATTGCGGCGGGCGTCCCCGGCCGGCCCGTAAACAACTTCATCGGCCGGGCCGAACAGCGTCAAAGTTTTTTTCCCGAGCGCCGCCGCTATATGCAACGGGCCGCTGTCATTGCCCACGACTGCCGCGCACCGCTCCAGCACGGCCATCAAGCGGCGCACGTCGGTTGTACCGGCCAGATTCCGCGTTTGTTCCGGCAGTGCGATAGCCTGCCGCAATGCTTCCGCCGCAGCCCGGTCCGCCGCGGTGCCAAAAATCAAAATTGCGCACTGAAAACGCCGCGCGCAATGGCGCGCGGCCTCCGCGAACCGCGGCAGCGGCCATTGTTTTTTTTCGGCATCCGGCCCCCAACTTCCGCCGCCGAACGGTACGACGCCCAGACAGGGGCGGTTTGCCGGAATGCCGGACCGCTGTAAAAAATCAGCCGCCGCCGCCCTCTCCTCCGCGGTCAAAAAAACTTCCGTCTGCCGCTGCGGTAACGGGATACCCATCTGCCGCAACAGCGATTCATAGTACGCAAGCACCGGCTGGCCGGCGAATCCCGACAACGGAATTTTGTGCGTCAAAAAACGCCCGCGGCCGCGATAGTCAAACCCGCGGCGTTCGCGTACACCCAGCAACCAGAGGAAAAAGCTATATTGGCCGACCAGCGACAAATCCACCGCGCAATCGAAATGCAAACGGCGGATATCCCGCGCCGCGGCAGAGAACAACCGCATATACGCGCGATAGGAACTGCGCCGCGCGATTTTGAACTCCCCGCGTGTATACAAAAGAAACGTTTGGATATGCGGATTATGCCGCAATACCGGCTCGGACGACCGGCTGCATAAATAGGCAAGGAACGAATCCGGATAGGCGCTGCGCAGCGCCCGCAGTACCGGCGTGGTAAATAGCACGTCACCGATACCGAATGGATTAATTACCAGAATGCGGCGCAACGGCGGCCTCCAGCCGGAAATCACCCTCGCGAAAATTGCGCCGGCACGCGCGCCACCCGCTCATCCCGCATAACCCACCACATCGCTGACGTATCCGCCTCCCGGCCGGCGATGCTCGCCGCGGGCTAAAGAGCCTTATAAACAGCGCGGACATTGACATATTTATTGACCAGATCGATCGCCATGTTCGTCTTCGTTTTATCTTGCGGCCGCATTTTTACGGTCACATCATGAACTTTTGAAGTAACATTGTAGGTGTCGTCATCGACCAAAAGCACCGGGATATCCGTGCATTTGAGGAGATTAAACACCGATGGATGCGGTTTAATCCCGCCGGTCAAAATCAAGCCGGCGATCGACGGCCCGTTATCGCGGTAAATCAAATGCATCGTGACCGCGGTTAAAATAATATCTTCCCGGTCGCCGGGCGTAATGATCAGGCTGCGATCCGTTATATAATCCAACGCATTATGCGGCTCCATGGCCCCGATAATCACCGTTTCAACATAATTATCCAAATATGTTCCGCCATAAACGATTTGGGCGCCCAATTCTTCCTGAATCTGGCCGATCGTTGGCTTGCTTAAAACCGGCTCATACGGGATAACTCCTAAAACCGTTATTTTTTTCCTGGCCAGCCCGCGGCGCACCAGTGCGGAAACTTTTTCATATTTTTCCGGCAGTACTTTATTCAGAATCACACCGACAATGCCCACGCCGGCCTGATCAAGCAAAGCTTTATTGAGCATTATTTCATCAATCGGCTTGCCGACGCCGCCGGAGGAGATCAGGATAACCTGGGCGCCGAGCAATTTCGCCACGGCCGCATTGGAAAGATCGAACACACTGCCGACGCCGGCGTGGCCGGTTCCCTCGATGACAACCAAGTCGCTCTGTTGGGCAATATGCCGATAGGATTGTTTAATTTGTTGAATTAACGGATTGCGGCGCGGTTTTTTGATATATTCTTCCGTAAATCCGCGCGGCACGGTGACCGGGCTCATATCTTTCAACAGCCCCTGCATTTTGTAAACCTGTTCGATAAGCAGCGAGTCTTCATCCACCTGACAGCCCTGCTCGATCAGATAACGCTGTCCGACCGGTTTAATAAATCCGATACGCGGGAAAAATTTCCGCAGGCAATAAATCAGCCCTAAACTTACCGTGGTTTTCCCGTCATTCTGTTGCGTTGCCGCGATAAAAATTTTTTTTGCCGCCATCGCACGTTTCCTATTTTACCTGGTGAATATAACTGCTTTCGATAACCCGCACAAGGTCCGACAATACCGTATTCGCCGGTACGGCGGTTTTATGATTCTTCGCCAACCGCACAATCGCGCCGTTGATATACTCAATTTCCGTGCGGCGCCGTTTCAGAATATCCTGCAGCATCGAAGAAAAATTTTCGGCGGTATCGCGGCAGAGCGATTCTACTTTCTGCACGGGGTCGTCGTACAAGAGCTTCACCCGCTGTTTTTTCGCCACCTGCACCGCTTCCGCGACGGCTAAGGCGATGATTTCTTTCGCCGGCTCTGTCTCCGGCAGCGCGCCGTTGGGCAAGCGGGTCAACGCCGTAACCGCGTTAATCCCGACATTTAAAATTAATTTGCTCCAGATGACGGCGGTAATGTCCTTTGATAGACGCAGCGGCCAGCCGGACAGACCGAAAATATCGCGAATCGAACGCATCGCGACGGTCATTTTTCCGTCCGGCCGGCCGATAATTGTTTCGCCGCTTCCGGTATGCACAACCTGTCCGTCCGCGCGGAGCATAGCCGCCTGCGCGGTACTGCCGGCAAGCACGCGCTCCGAGCCGGCCGCTTCCGCCAGAATTTCCCAATTGCCCAAACCGTTTTGAAACGATAACACCGACGTATCATCGCCGATCAACGGCGCGATGTCTTTAACCGCCGCCGCGGTATCATATGATTTAACACAGCAGACAATCAAGCCGCACGGTCCGATATCTTTCGCGTCGCAGCTCACATTGACTTTCGCGGTATACGCCGCTGCGGATCCGGTTGATTCGACCCTGATCCCGGTCTCGAGCAGCTTGCGCGCCCGCCGCGGATGTTTATCCAACAACCAGACTTCAACTTTCTTTTTCCGGGCCAACGACGCCGCCAGCAGCGAGCCAATCGCCCCCGGACCGATAATCGCAATTTTATTCATCGCGCTCCTTCTGTATGCCGCATTCCGGCAATCCCGGAAGGACTTCTCCGTTACGACGTTTCCTTAAAAACGTCCGCCAGGCCGCGGATAATTGCCGGATCGATCGCCGCCGCCTGCTCCTTCGCCGGGAAACGCCGTTCTTCGACATCGGCGAGAAACTCCCGCAATGCCGCGGCCGCCGTACGCCGTAAATCCGCATATTGTTTAACGAACCGCGGCACGCCGCGCGCGGTTAAACCGAGCAGATCATGCGTCACCAAAACTTGCCCGTCACAACCGCTCCCGGAGCCGATACCGATCGTCGGAACTTTTAACCGCCGGCTGATAAACTCCGCCAATGCCGCCGGCAGGCATTCCAGTACGACGGAAAAACAGCCGGCCTGCTCTAATGCCAACGCCTCTTCCACAATCCGCCGCGCGTTTTCGCTGTCTTTGCCTTGGACCTTATAACCGCCGAGCATAACCGCAGATTGCGGCGTCAAACCGACGTGCCCCATGACCGGAATCCCGCACGCGATAATCGCCGCGGTTATTCCGGCAATCCGCCGGTTACCCCCCTCAACCTTCACCGCATCGGCGCCGCCCGTCTGAATCAACCGTCCCGCATTGGCGATACTCTGCTCGCCGCTGATCTGATAGGACAAAAACGGCATATCGGCGACGATCAACGCCTGCGGCGCGGCGCGCCGCACCGCCCGCGAATGATGCAGCATTTCCTCCATCGTCACCGACACCGTCGAGTCATACCCCAGCGCCACATTGCCGAGCGAATCCCCGACCAGCAGCAGATCAACGCCGGCTTCGGCGATAAGCGAGGCCAGCGGATAATCATAGGCGGTGAGCATGGTTATCTTCCGGCCGGAAACTTTCTTGCTTAATAGATCGGGTATGGTTATGCGCCGATCGTCCATTGCCGTTCTCCTGTGCGCCTGCGCACTGCGTTCATCCGAACGTATCCATCACACGAAAAATTTCTCCAGGGCTTCCCGCCCGGACATTCCCGTCGTTACTCCCCGCTGTTCAGCCGCGCGGGTCAGCCGCACGACCGGCCGGGCAAGCAATTCGTCAATCGTCGCCACGCCGCTGACCACGCAAGCGGCGTCATTGAATTTGTCCGCGGTCTGAATATCCAAATAGCCGCACATGATAAACCCTCGCGGCGCGACAGCGTAGACCAGAACGGCCTGGGGTAAGGCGCAGCAGTACCCCATTGCTTCTCCCCCGGCCAGAACAATTTTTTTTTGCTGTAACAAGTTCATTGCCGCCCCTCAGAGCGCTTTTAAAATAGTTTCCATCACGCTCGGGCGGTTCAGCGTAAAAAAATGCAAACGGCCGATACCCGCTTCGCGCAGTTCACGGCACTGCGCGATCGTAAATTCGATGCCGAGCTTCTCCATATCTTCCGGCGAATCCGCGAAACGGGACATTGCCGTTTCGATATGCCGCGGTATCGTTGTCCGCGCGATGGCGGCGAATTGTTTTACTTTCGCTACGTCCGTCAACGGAAGAATGCCCGGCAATACCGGAATGGTTATCCCCGCGGCGCGGAAGCGTTCCTGCATACGGAAATAATACCGATTATCAAAAAACATCTGGGTCACCGCGAATTCCGCGCCGGCATCGATTTTTTTTCGGGTAATCTCGGCATCCTGCTCGATGCTCGCGCTTTCGATATGGCCCTCCGGATATACGGCAATACCGGTGCAAAAAGAATTCTGCGACCGGATAAACGCGACCAAATCGGACGCGTAACAAAAATCTTTGCCGGACAAATCGCACGGCCGCCCGTCGCGCGGCGGATCGCCGCGCAACGCCATGATATTTTCGATGCCGCGGTCATGGTACTGCTGCAGCAGCGCCGCGATACCGGCGCGCTTCGCGCCGATACAGGTCAAATGCGGCATAACCTCGGCGTCTTTCGCCTGCACCAAGATATCCACACCTTCTCTGGTCGTATTCTGCGTGGTTCCTCCCGCGCCGTAGGTCATCGAAACATAGAGCGGTTTATATTTTTTCAAAACAGCATAGGTCGCGCGCAAGGCCTCCTGCGCTTTTTCCGTCTTCGGCGGAAAAAATTCAAACGACACACCCTGCGGATTCGCTTTCAAAATTTCCGATATACGCATACGCTACACACCTTGGTGAACAAGTCCCTGAATAACGCGCACCGCCTGCACGCCATCGGCGGCATATGCCGCTCCCTGCGCGCGGGCAAACGATTCCGAGACGACCGCGCCGCCTAAAATGAACCGGCAGGCAAGCCCCTCGCGGCGGGCCTGCTCGATAATTTCCGGCATGCGCACCATCGTCGTGGTCATCAGCGCAGACAGCCCGACCACTGAATTTTCAAAACGGCGGGCCTGCGCAAGAATCTCCGCCGCCGCGACATCTTTGCCCAAATCAATCACCGTAAATCCGTGATTTTTTAACAGCAGCGCGACAATATTCTTACCGATATCGTGGATATCCCCCTGCACGGTCGCCAAGATCACGACGCCGGGTGCCGCCTGCGGCCCGGTTGTTTGCCGATACGGCTCGAGCAACGAACATGCCGTTTTCATCGTTTCGGCGCCGGCAAGCAATTGCGGCAGAAAATATATTTTGCGGTCAAACAGTTCGCCGACCGCGGTTACCGCCGGAATCATCACTTCGACAACCAGTTTGTCCGCAGCGATCCCCGCGCGCAAAGCAGCCGACACCGCCGCAGCGCATTCCTGTCGGCGTCCTTCCAGAACCGCTCGGTACACGGCGACTGCCGATTCGCCGGCGGCGTGTACCGCAGGGGGGACTGCCGAGGCAGTTCCGGCTGCGGCGTTGGCCGCGCGCGCGATAAATCGCGCTGCGGCCGGATCCCGTTCCATCATCACGTCGCCGGCCAGCGCGCCGAGCATCGCCTCTTCCCGCAATGGGTTGAGAATCGCGGCGCTCAAACCGGCTGCCTGCGCCATCGCTAAAAAAACGGCATTGGCCGCCGGCCGGTTCGGTAAACCAAACGATATATTCGAAAGGCCGGCAATCGTGCGCGTTTTGAATTGTTGCGCATTCCAGGCAATAAACTTCAGCGTTTCCCGCGCCGCGGCCGGCGAAGAGGAAACCGTCAATACCAGGCCGTCAACGATGAAATCCTGCTTGGTAAACCCATAGCGGCGGGCGGCCCGAAAAACTTTTCGCACTACCGCAATTCGTTCGGCGGCGGTCAGCGGCACGCGGCCATCTTCCAAGGGCAGGAGAATAAACAACGCGCCGTATTTCGCCGCCAGGGGCAATAACGCTTCCATCTTTTTCGTTTCGCCGGAGATGGAATTAATCAGCGCGCGGCCCGGATATACGCGCAGCGCCGCTTCCACCGCCGCCGGGTTTGCCGAATCGATGACCAGCGGCGACTGCGCGTGCACGGCGAGCAAGGCGACCATGTCGCGCAATGTTTTCACCTCATCGATGCCGGCAACGCCCGCATTGACATCCAATAACTGCGCGCCTGCCGCTTCCTGGTCGCGCGCCAAAGTCTGAACCAACGCAAAATTTCCCTCCCGCAATTCCTGTTGCAGCGCTTTTTTTCCGGTCGGGTTGAGGCATTCGCCGACGATAACCAACGGCATCGTTTCGGAAAAAATCAGGCTGCGGCGCGCGGAACTGAGCGCGGCCAACCGCGGCCGCGTCGCAACAAACGGCGCGCCGGAAGCGGCGGCATTTTTAACCGCCCGGATATGCGCGGGGGTTGTGCCGCAGCAGCCGCCGACCAGCGCCGCGCCGGCCGCAAGCAGCGCGGGAACGTGCGCGCCGAACTCCTCCGGCCCCATATCAAAAAACGTTCTGCCGTCGCGCAGAACCGGCAGGCCGGCATTGGGCTTGGCCGCCAGCGGCACCGTCGCGTACGGGCGCATCTGGGCGATGATTTTCGCCATATCCTGCGGACCAGTGGAACAATTGCAGCCGACCGCGTCCGCGCCTAAGCTCTGCAGCGTGATCAGCGCCGCGACCGGATCAGTCCCGTTCAGAGTCCGGCCGCCGCGCTCATAAGTCATCGTGACCAGCGTAGGTATATCCGAAATTTCCCGCACGGCCACCAGCGCCGCCCGCGCTTCTTGAATATCGATCATCGTCTCGATAACCAGCAGATCGACGCCGGCGGCGATCAGCGCCGTGGCCTGCTCTTGATACACGCTCACCGCATCGTTAAACGCGACCGTTCCAAATGGTTCGATAAATTGCCCGGTCGGCCCCATATCCCCGGCAACCAGGCCGCTGCCGCTGCGGCGCGCCACGGCGACCAGCGCGGCATTGAGCTCGCGCACGCGTTCGGCCGCGCCGAATTCCGCCAACTTCATGCGGTTTGCGCCGAACGTGCAACTATACACAATATCCGCGCCGGCTTCAAAATAGCGCCGCTGAATCGCCGCCAGCGCCTCCGGCTGCGCCGCCGCCCACAATTCCGGGCACACGCCGGCCGGCATCCCGCCTTTCTGCAATTCCGTGCCCGTGGCGCCGTCTAAAACGACCGGCCGCTGCGCAAGCAATTTTTTTAAAACCGATTTTTTTTCCCGTGTCTTCATAATTCCTGCCGTTGCACAATGCCGGCAACCGCCGAGACGGATTTTTCCGGCTCCATGATGTGCTGCGCGTTCAGGCGCACGCCCAATTCCGTCAAAGCGAGAAGCTTAAAAATTAAGCCTTGGTTTTCCAGCGGAAAATCGCCGTACCCGGCGGAAAAGCGCCGGGCTGTCACCGACTTATTTTCCCGCACGACCGCGCGCCGCACATAATCCATCAGCCAATCCAATGCCGCGTCCGAGAGCTCACTGGCGGTTGCGTCATAAATCACCGCTTCCTGCATCCGCCCCTCGGCCTGCAATTGCCGGATTCGCGCCATAATTTCCGCCCCGGCCGTCGCGGCCATGATCAGGATTTCCACCGCCCCGCGCAGAAGGTCGGCGACGCTCCTGCTCCGGAATACCGTCCCGTCTTCCAGGCCAACCTGTTCATCTGTTTGCAGTTCAAATGCCGCGCGCGCATATACAGCCTGCACCTGAACAAGCGCGGAAGCCCGACAGATACACTCGTCAATCTGCCGCTGTTGCTCGGCGGCGAGCGCGGTTTTGCCATCCGCAAAACCGAGGCGGTAATAAATTCGCCGCCAGGGAATATCCAGTGGAATCCGTTCAAATCGCTGCCGCTTGATCAACGCTGCCCCGTTTTTCGCTCACTGCGCCCCGCCGGCGAAATCATCGGCGGAAGCGAAGCGGCCGCCCCGCGCGCCGGCTGCTTCGTTTCCCGGCGCCGTCGGCGATCCCCAATCCGCCGCAGGCCCGATATAGACTTCCGCGCAGGCGGCCCCATTGCCTATCGTCCGTTTATGAAATATCCCGGCGGCTTCGTCGAAATAAATTTTTGTCTCCGCCGGCACCGGCATCTCTTCCGGCGTCCGCCAGCGCAGTGAGAGCAAATAATCAAACAAATCGCATGTTTTTTCCGCTGCATATGCCGCCGGCCAGGGCTGCATTGCTCCGCCGGATAAAAACAGCGCAGCGTTGGCCCCGGCTGCCCGGCCTTGGGCGGTGGCGCGTGCCCAGACGTACCGTTTTTCCGGCGGCGTATCCGCCTCGCCGGCGGAATCAACGCAATCTCCCGCCGCAAAAATTGCCGGATTCGACGTTTGGAGAAACTGATCCACCGCAATTCCCTGCTCGGTAACCGCAATGTCCGTATCACTGAGGAACCGCGCGCGTGCGGCGTTGAACGCATCGACTACGAGCAACTCACAGCCGATGACCTTGCCGGAGTTCAACCGCACCGCTTTTACGTCGGATTCTCCGATCACTTCCCGAATATCCATCTCGAATAAAATCTCGATCCCCCGCGATTCCAGTACACGCCGCAGCAATTCCGCCGCGGCGAGGTCCAAAAATTCCGGCAGCAGTTGCTGCCGCGCGGTGATCAGTTTTACTTCAAGCCCGCGCTGCCGTAAACAGGCGGCGGCGGTCAGGCCGGCAATACCGGCGCCCCACACGCAGGCGGTCGAAGATATCGGAATCAATTGCTCCAACGCCGCAAGCGCCGCGATCGAACGGAAGGTAAAAACCCCCTGTTTCTGGGCGCCTCGCAACTCGCGCGGGAACACCGCGTCGCGGCCGCCGGCGACGATACAAACGTCAAAAGGAAATTTCGTCTTATCCGTAAGCGCGACCTCCCGGCGCCGGGGATTAATTTTTTCGACCGTCGAGCCGAGCGCGAGCGTGATCCCCAGCCGATCAAAAAAATCCGGCGGTTCGATCAAACAGTCCTTCAAGCGTTTTGATTTGACCAAGAGATTTCCCAGACACATCCGGCGATAGCCGGCGGTTCGCTCGTCGGATACCATGGTTATATGCGCCGCGGGATCCGTGGCGCGCATCGCCGCCGCAGCGCTGACGCCGGCAGCCGAACAACCGATGATCACAACCTGTTTCAATTTCGTCTTCCTCCTATCCAAACTCAGGCGTTGGGTTCCAGTTGCGCCTGGGTGGCGATGACCACATTGCGCAACAACATTGCCACGGTGAGCGGCCCGACGCCGCCCGGAACCGGCGTAATAAAAGCCGCCCGTTCCTGTGCGGGAATAAACTCCACGTCACCGACCAGTTTACCGGCCACGCAATTAATGCCTACATCAATCACCACCGCGCCTTCCCGGATCCAATCGCCGGCAATGACCTGCGGTTTCCCCACCGCCACCACTAAAATCTCCGCCCTCCGGATATGATCGGCAAGGAGGCCGCGCCGGCTGGTCGCGATATGGCAAACCGACGTTGTCACATACCGGTTGAGCAACATCAGCGAGACCGGCTTGCCGACTATTTCACTATGTCCGACAACCACCGCCTCTTTTCCATACAAATCCATGCCCGTGGAGGTCAACAATTCGATAACCGCGCATGCCGTACACGGCGCTAAACTCTGGCGGTTCAATATTAACTTCCCCAGATTTTCCGAATGCACTCCCTCAACATCCTTCGCCGGATCGATAAACGCGGTCACGCGCTTATTATCCAAATGCGCGGGTAGGGGCATTTGTACGATAATACCGTTAACATCCGGACGCGCGTTCAATTCTCCGATCAGCGCCTGCAACATTTTTTCGGAGCTGTCCGCAGGCAGCTGCCGCAGCGTATAGTCGATAGTGGCCGCTTGGCACAATTTCCGCTGCTGCGCCACATAGCGTTCCGATTCCGGGCGCTCGCCCACTTGAATGGCGCACAACGCCGGCCGCACGCCATAGCGCTGCTGCACCTGGGCGATCGCGGCCGCGCACTCGGCGGTTATTCGCTGCGCCGGGGTTTTTCCCTCAAGAAGTACTGCTGCCATGCGTGTTCATCAATCGTAGAATTATTTTCCTATCCGCCTCAATACGCCGCACCGCGTTCTCCGTTAGCCGCCGCTGCGCGGTGGCTAATCGCCGATCGTCAATCAATCGGGCATTCACCGCGACATTCAGCCCCGCCGCCCGCGCTGCGCTCAGCAAAAATTCGATGGCGCAGCCGGCATCGCTGAGCAGGTGCCGATTACCGATTCGCGCCGTCGCACAGCAGATCTCCGCCGCCGCGGCGCATACCGCGCAGACCTCCGCCGGAACCGCTGCCGCCTGCCGTAGCCGCTGCTGTAACAGGCGTTTCCGCCGCGGATCGGATCGGGGCAAACGAAACACTTCATTCAGACGTAAAAATACCCGGGCATCGGATTCCATCAACCGTAAACTTCTTCGCGACAGCTTTTTATTCTCACGCAAGAGGTTATGTACCTGCGCACGCACAGGGGCGTAGCGGGGATTATTTTTCGTAAACTCAGCCATCATACCGGTTAACGCTATTCCGACCGCGGCGACAATCGCCGCGGCGCTGCCGCCGCCAGGCGCCGGCGTTCCCGCGGAAAGCGCCCGGATTGCATCCTCAACCGTATGATCGCGCAGCCGTCGCGTTATGCTGTTCATATCTGGTTATCGTACCTTTTTTCACCAACACAGTCAAGGAGAAAGAGCCTTCCGCCAAGCGGATACCCCGCCTAACCTGGATATTGGGCCTGCTCGGTGAACAACTGATTCGTCGAATGGGGAGATTAATGCGGACCGGTTATATTCCGGCGCAGAAGAAATATTGGTGGAGTCAGGCGGGATCGAACCGCCGACCTCCTCGTTGCGAACGAGGCGCTCTCCCAGCTGAGCTATGACCCCACCGCGTGGCGATGCACATCAGATGCTAATTATCGCCATTCTGTGCCGCGCTGTCAACACAATTTCCAAAAATGTCAAGCCACTCGGCTGAAAAAAATCAGGCGGCCAAGCGGCGGCTGTCCCGGACGAAGTTGCTTTTTTGGCGGGCTTTAGCCACTTTTTTCAACTCCGCGCCGATTTCGCCGATTTCCGCGACATGATTAATTTTCCGAAATTCATTCGTAACAATGCCGATGGAAATCGAAACCAAGGCAACCTGAATTTCCTGGTTTTGCCGGTCTTTGGCGGTAATGTATCCCCGTTGCGCGTCTTCCGGCTTATAAAAAGACGGCGCAATCGCATCAAAATCGCTGATGATCCTTTCAGCCAGCGGTTCCGCTTGATCCGGCGTCGTAACCGCGACAAAATCATCGCCGCCGATATGCCCGACAAACACATCGCCGGCGCCGGTTTGCGCCACGGCATTCAGAATAACCCGGGCAGTTTCCCGGATTACGTCGTCGCCGTGCTCGAATCCATAGGTGTCATTGAACGCTTTAAATTTATCCAAATCGAGGTATAAGACGGCAAACTGCTTGCCGCTGCGAATCACGGCATCCAACTCGTTCATAATTGAAATATTGCCGGGAAGGCGGCTTAACGGATTAGCGTCGAGATCGCGCATACTGCGGCGCAAAATCATTTTAATCCGCGCCAGCAATTCTTCCGGCTCGAACGGCTTGACTAAATAATCATCCGCGCCGGCGTTAATCCCCTTGACCTTATCATGGATCTCACCCTTGCCGGTCAGCATGATGACCGGCAAATGGCGCAATAATATATCTTTTTTCAGTGTGGCGCAGACCTGATGGCCGTCCATGCGCGGCATCGCGTAATCGAGAATCACCAAATCCGGCACAACTTTATGGACTTTTTCCAAGCCGTCGATCCCGTCCACGGCTTCGAAAACGTCAAAACCTTCCGACTCCAGCGTTATTTTCAACACGTCGCGGATATCCGGCTCGTCGTCAATGAGCAATATTTTTTGTCTAAGCATACGTGCTTTCCGTTAACCGATGCTGATATGCGCCGTTGCGCCGTCTTCCGGTTTTTGCGTCGGCAGGGTGAAATGAAACATCGTGCCTTTGCCGACTTCGCTGGTAACCCAAATTTTGCCTTTATGCGCTTCGATGATCTTTTTCACCAGCGATAAACCGAGCCCGGTTCCTTTTTTCTCGGCGTTGATTTGATTATCGACCCGGTAAAACTCATCGAAAATTCGGGATACATCGACCGGATTTATCCCGATTCCGGTATCGCTGACCGACAGGCGGACCAACTCCGGTTCCGCCTGCATCAGCAACGTGATCGTGCCGCCGGCCGGCGTAAATTTCATGGCATTGCCGATTAGGTTGATAAACACCCGTGAAATCTGGCTGGGATCAGCCCAAACCATGACCGGCTGTTCCGGAATCTCCAGTTTCAAAGCCACGCTGCGTTCTTCCGTCTGCGGATAAAACAAATCCGCGATACTGCGCATAATTTCCGTCAGGCTGCACTGTTTGATATTCATGCCGATCTTGCCGGCTTCGATCCGCGCAATATCCAACAAATCATTGACCAGTTTAATTAATTCGTCGCTATGGTGGTTTATTTTATTCAATTTTTCAGCCTGCACTTCGCTTACCGCGCCTAAGCGGCCGGCGCTTAAAATCGACGCATAGCCTTTAATCGAAGTCAACGGCGTGCGCAGCTCATGCGAAACCGCGGAAACGAAATCGGATTTCATCTTATTCATTTTCATCAACTGTTTATTCGCCTCCGCCAATTCTTTCGTCCGCTCCTGGACCCGCACCTCCAACTCATCGTGCGATTTTTTCAACTCCAGGTACAAGCGCGCGTTATCCATGGCTTGGGCAAGTTGATTGGAAAGAATGAATAAGGAATCGATATCGTCCTGCGATATATGGTAATAGGGATTGGTGATTCCGGCGAAGATAAAACCGTCGATCGTTTCCTTGACGATCATCGGCACAATGACGAAGGACGTAACGCCGAAAAACTCGAGCCATTGGAGCTGCTCCGGCGTGACATTTTCGTCGCGTTTCATGATAAACGACGTGCCGTGGTGAAATACATTTTTAATCAATTCATTGCTCGCCGCTTCCTTCTTCAACCGCTCGATTTGCTCGGCATTAAAACCGATCACCGCTTTGCAGGTCGGCGCGTTCTGTCCAGCCTCGTTGAGAAAAACCATGGTCTTTTCAAACCCCAGTTTTAAAATCAGCGGCTCGGTAATTTGGGCGAACAGATGCTCGATGTCCAGCGTCGAATTGATGATCTTGCCCAATTCGTGCAACGTATATAAATCGGTAAGTTTTTTATCGAGTTTTTCCTGGGTTTTATTCAATTCCAAGTCGGTGCGAATGATAATTTTCGCCTGCTCGTCCAACTCGCTGTACGCGCTGCGCAATTTATCCAACGCGCGCTGCATCTTGGCGATTTCGTTGTGCTCTTCGCGCATCATCTCGCCCAAATACGCCAGCAGGACGAGCAGAATTAAGCCGCCGATCAGCTTGACCACGATGTGATCCACGAACACAATCGCGGCGAACAATCCCGCGCCGATCGTCAATATCGCCCAGGTATCCAAACGCATTCGTTCATTCTCCTATTGCGCAGACGACAACCGTCTCGTTATGTAAAAACGTCTGGCCCAAATGAATCTGCGCGCCCAGCGGCGCCTGCTCCCCATACGTATAAAAGCCGATCACCGGCGTCTGCTCCCCGAACGTTTGCTTCGTAACCTTGATTTCTTCGGCAGCCATGCGTCCGAACAACCGTTTCCGGGACACGGAGCTGAATAAAAAAACGATTTCCGCTTTCGCCGTGCGCATGGCGGAGAAAGCAACTTCCGCCGCCTTTTTGGCGGCTTTCAATGCCGACTCTTTTGAGCCGAGCATCACCCGGATTTCGGCGCCGATCGGAACTTCGCCGGCGCAAATCAGCGCGCCGCTCTTATCCACGCGCAGCGCATTGCGGATGATACATTCTTCTTCCTGCGGAATCGTCAGCCCCAGCGGGTACATAACCGCCATGCGGGCCATCGGCTCGTCGCGCAAGTCCGCGACGCGCTTGCCGAAATAATCCTCGTAAATCCGCGCGGCAGGCTTGCCGTCGAGCATTTTTATCACATTGTGCTGGGCTTCCGTAACAATCCGCGGCTTGCCCAAAGGATGCCAGCCGTGGCGGGCGCCGATGCCGACGCTGATATCACCGCTCAAGAGCACGCCCACCACGGAATCTTCATAGACGCTCTCGTCGTAATATTGGAATGTTTTTCGAAATAAAAAATCATCGGCGGCACAGCCGCCGACGATCGGGAAACTTGTGCCGATGACTTCCTGTACTCCCCGGATAATATCAACGCCATTGCCGTTCAACCCGTCCGGAAACATCATAAAACAGTGCCGCGTGGCGCCGCCGCGCGTCTTCACCACCGCATCCCGCGCCATTTCCTGGCCGGCGCCGCGGGAATTTTCCCGCACGCCGCGGCCCAGGCCGATACCGGTGCGTAACTTCTTTGACGAAACCGCCAGCACACACACTGATTTTTCATCCGGGCCGTCCGAAGTTATTTCCCCAGCCGTCGAGCAGCCGAGCACCGGCGCAGATGGAATGATGCTGCGAACGCCGCGAATTAACTGCCGGTGATCAAAACGAACGGAAGCAAAACAAAATACGATATCGACATCGCCGCCCCCTTTTTGTGACAAAGCTTTTTCCGCGGCAAATGCCCCCGCAGCAAAGGATTCCAAATCCTTGCTTGACCCGATGCCCACCGCAATGCTCATAGTGGATATAGTTTAACCACGAACAGGACAAATGTCAATTATTCTGAATCCGCCTGTCAAGCCAAAATAAGAATGTCCGGTTTTTACCAAAATAGAAATCTCCGGTTTCCTGGTTTTCAAACAACAGCTAAAGCCGCCTGCCGTAAGTAGTATAGGGGTCAGGCCTTGAAATAGTCTATAATCTTGCAGATCAACTCCCCTACTTCCTTATCATTACCACGCAACTCCTCTACCTCCCGCACAACCTTACTTACCGCACTATTGCCGATGCCAAAAACTGCCCCTATCTGCTCATTGCTCTGCGCAGTCGTGCGACGCAGAACATATATCGCGATCTTCCTCAATCGCTGCCCTCGGCTCCGCTTCTGTAGCTCTCCTACTTCCTTCCCCGTTTCTTGTGAAATTACTTTTAGTATCTCTGCCGGCTCGATGTCACGCATTAACTGACGTCGGTTGCTCACATTGTACTTACTTCGCATCGATTCCAGCTTTTTAATCTGATCCTCTATAAATTCTTTGCTCCCCAATATCATGCCGCCACGCGCTTGCTTTAAGGGATTATTGCCCTCCCCAAGCCCATCAAGTACAAACCGGCGATACTCTGCGCCGTTCAACCCCAAATATCCAGATACCTTTTCCCGGTCGATTATACTCGGCTGTTCCTTATCCACATAGGCAGTATAACTACTCCAACGATATCCTTCCGGCTTATCCACGATCTTTGCTCGCACCGGATTTAAATGGATATATCGCGTTAATTCAAGAAAATAACTCTCTTTTTCAATCAAGAGGGACTTATATCTTCCCTGAAACACATGTCCGCATTTCTTCCGCTGCCGATTAAAATAGACCGTATAGGCTCCGTTCACATATTGCATTACCTGGGATAAATTTGCTCGGCTGGTTTCTATGATCAGATGGTAGTGGTTGCTCATCAAACAATACGCATGAACATAACAACGATACGTATCAATCGCATTCCCACAATATTCCAAAAACTTAGCGTAATCTCGTTCGCTAATAAAGATCTTTTTACGTTCAGCGCCGCGATTCGTAATGTGGTAAAAACAGTTCTCCCCTTGTAAGCGCAATGGTCTTGCCATACCTTAATTCTAACATCATCCCTCTACACGGTCAATCTATTTCCTTTTTCAATGCCTGACCCTATTCATTCTGTTTACGCATTTAAATATTTCACCATTATTTCTTCTTGCAATACTTTGTAATCAGGATCTTTAGTCAGCAAGATTGATCGCTCCTCCCGGGCAAAAGCGGCAATGTAGCTGTCGGCGATACCCAGCGCATAGCTGGACTTGAATCTCCCCGCCGTAATGATAATGCTCTCTTGCGGATACAGTATCGATGCTGCCCAGCTTTTGACCAAGCCGAATATCTTGTCCGCTTCCGGCTTGCCGCGTTTTCGGAAAATGATATAATATAATTCGGACAAAGCAATAAATGGTATCGCGCTTTTATCTTTTACTCCGGCAACAATATCTGCACCAGGTTCATCAGCAAGATAGGCAATAATCGCGGATGTGTCCAAAATATGCGAAATTTTTCGTTCAGGCATGTTCGCGTTTTCGCTCTTGTCTTCGCGCTAAAACAACATCGTGGGACGTAACTCCGGCCAATATGCCGCGCGAAGCCTGAAACGGCATCTGCGGCAAAGGTACAATAATAATTTCCGATCCGGCATCGATAAGTTCAATTTTGGATCGCGGACCCAAATGATAACGTTTACGCATCTTGGAAGGGATCACAATCTGTCCCTTTACGGAAACCGTCACTGTCATAAAAACCCTCCTCTATCCAACAATAAACATACATCAAAAATCAGAAAAAATCAAACAAATTTTAAAAACGCCTTACTTTTAGCTGACGCCCGCTCTGGATAGAAACGCATTATATCTCTTTTATATTTCGAGAGTTAGTAAAAATTCTTTCGGTGTAAGTACGCTTATGTTTGATTTTTTAAAGTCTTTTGTGTTGCGGGTTATTACGCACTCTATTCGGTGATTCGATGCAATAAAATATTGCAAACCGTCTTCGAAATCGCTAAATTCCGCGTTTATTGATTCCCCAATTTCCTTATCGGTAAAGGGCAATACTTTTACCAAAACGCGAATTTTGCGCAGCGCTTCAATGGCCTTGCGATGATTGGCTAATTTTCTAATGATATAATAAATATTCGCAAGAATAAGGCTGGAGGTGAACCCACTGACTTTATTTTGCTCGCAATAACTGAGAAGTTCGTTGGAAAATTCCGAATATGGTTTTCTATCTAAAATAGTATCCAAAAAAATATCGGTATCGATAAATATTTTTTTCATAGATGTTTCTCGATCAGAGCTTGTGCGAGAACATCTTTTTCACAGATCTTTTTAGATGCAACCATTCCCGACAGAGCGGCAGTGATCGGGGAAATAGCTACATTTTTCCCCTTAGCGTCGGTAGTCAAGGAGGAGAAAAAAAATTCTACCAGCTTAGAAAGGCTTACATTTCTTTGGGTCGCATATTTTTTTGCCTTTTCCACGACACTTTTGTCTAATGATAGGGTTAATTTTCCTGTCATTTGCACCACCTCCTACGTATAAACAATAACATATTTATACGTGTAATACAAGCACTTTTTTCTCCTGCATCGGCTGCTTCTTGGGAATGGTAAATGGGGGTCAAACCTCAACCTTAGAACTTATCTTGTCGATTACCTCTTTCATCTTGCTGTCTTTCGTCATCTGCCGCTCAAAACTTAATGACGACTTGCTTGCCGCGGCAAGCTTCCAACACGACAAGGCAACAATCACTCGATGCAATTCTGCTCTCCAGCATCTGTACGCTTAGTGATGATCTGATCAACCTATGCTTCTTAAAAAATACAATAGTGCCCTCAATAGGCATCTTGGCGGCTATCGGCCGCGATCAGGCATATGATCTTTTTTTCTGCGTCTATGGTGTAAAAGAAACGATAGCTGCCGATTCGGTAGCGCCAGGTTTCCGGTTGGTAGTTAACTAGCTTTTTTATGTTTTTACCAAAATATGGATTACATCTGAGCTGGGGATAGACGTAATCGTCAAGTTTTTTCCGTATCCGCGTCTGCTGGCCGCTGAAGTCTTGATTGAGGTCTTTGAGGAATTGATTGGTTTCAAAAATTGTGAAGTTACCCAACGAATTTCCCTTTTCGCTTTTTGGCGTCCTGATGGCCGACTTTTAACTTTGCCATTAAGCGTTCGTCTGATTTGATCTGTGCCATTTCGATCGAATCAACGTAGTAAGAGGCTTCGATGTTTTCCAACACGTGCGTGGTGATGAAGTTGGAAATAGGGCGATGTTCGCTTGCCGCTGCGGCGTTGATCTTTTGATACTCTTCTTCGGATAATCTCAGGGTTATGACTTTGGACATATGATTAACTCCGTATTTTTTTATATTCAATCATATTCTAACATATTCTCAGGCGGTTGTCAAATCAATAACGGGGTCAAACCTCAACTTTAGAACTTATCTTGTCAATTACCTCTCTCATCTTCCGGTCTTTCGTCATCTGCCGCTCAAAACTTAATGCCGACTTGCTTACCGCGGCAAGCTTCATCCCGAACAATTCCCCGATTTCAGCATTGGTTAATCCTGTTTTTCGCCGCAACAAATATAATGCCGCCTTTTTCGCAGTCATCGGTCGCTTATTGCTTTTGCACATTTGCTCAGCGTCTGTTTTGAAGTATGCAGCAACGGCATTTACTATCTCTTTCGGCTCTATAATATTCTTCACAGCCCGCTTATGCGCATAATCTTTTGATCCCACGTCATCCTTGAGCAGGCGAAGCTTGTCTTTGATGAATTGTACGCTTCCTAATATAAATCCGGCATACGCATTCTTACAAGGATCCAGATAATCTTTTGCATCCTCAACAAACCTGCTGTATTGCCTGAAATCCATAGCCAAGAATTGTTTTACTCTGCTCACATCAACCAATCCATCATCGTTGCCTTGAATATATGCTTTATAGCTGGACCATCGGTACTCCGCCGGTTGACTTACTATCTTGGCTCGAATCAATAAAGGGGTCAAACCTCAACTTTAGAACTTATCTTGTCAATTACCTCTATCATCTTCCTATAATACTCCCCTACTTGTTATATGATAGAAACAATCTTCAGCTTGTAATCGATACGGCCTGGCCATATATTTATTATACAACTGCTTCCCTAAAAATCAATTAGTTTCTAAAGTTGAGGTTTGACCCCCTTCATTATACCGATATGTAAGG
>JAMWCB010000164.1 GCA_023819605.1 Candidatus Omnitrophota bacterium | reverse complement strand
GCGGGCATAACCCCGATAGCCACATTAAATCGTTCCGATTTAATGTATCGGCCCTCCGGGTGAATATTTCACCATCCAGGTGAAATATTCAGGTTAAAATCTCACGTGCGGCGCTTGCCGTTGCCCGGCGTCCTCCATTTCAAAAAAAGCTTCCCGCGTAAAATGAAACCACCGCGCGATAACCGCGGAAGGAAACGTTTCCGTCTGGGTATTGTAACGCATCACCTCGTCGTTGTAATACTGACGCGCGAAGGCGATTTTATTCTCCGTTGTGGTCAATTCTTCCTGTAAACGCAGCATCGTTTGATTGGCTTTCAAATCCGGATAATTTTCCGCCACGGCAAACAGCGAACGCAATGTCTGGCTCAGCATGTTTTCCGCCTTGGCCATTTCCGCGACATTGCCGGAACCGGAAAGCTGCACTGCCTGCTGGCGCGCCTGCGTCACCTTTTCCAATGTTTCCCGCTCATGTTTCAAATATCCTTTTGCCGTTTCCACCAGATTGGGGATTAGATCGTACCGGCGCTTCAACTGCACATCGATCTGCGACCAACCGTTTTTTACGCGATTGCGTAAAGCAACCAATCCGTTATACAGAGAAATGAACGCCACCACAATAATCCCGACAACGACTATCGCGATCCATCCCATCGTCTACCAGCCTTTCTACCGTCAACCTGCAGCGTACGCCAGCATCGACAACGCCTGTTCATATTTCTGACGGGTTTTAACCACAATCTCCTCCGGCAGCGCCGGACCGGGCGGTGTTTTATCCCAATCCAACGTTTCCAAATAATCCCGGACAAATTGTTTGTCGAAACTGGGCTGCGCGCTGCCGGCGCGATAATCGTCCTGCGGCCAAAAACGCGACGAGTCCGGCGTCAACACTTCGTCAATCAGAATTATTTCTTCGCCATGCCGTCCAAATTCAAATTTGGTATCGGCGATAATAATCCCGCGCGGCAACGCGTATTCTCTCGCCCGCCGGTAAATTGCCAAGCTCAACTGACGCAAACGCGCCGCAGCCGGCGTGCCGATCTGCCGTTCCACTTGCGCATGGGCGATATTTTCATCATGCCCCTGCTCCGCTTTTGTGGACGGCGTAAAAATATCTTCCGGCAACTTATCCGACTCCCGCAAACCTGCCGGCAGCGGTATCCCGCATACTGCGCCGGTACGCTGGTAATCTTTCCACCCCGAACCGGACAAATACCCGCGCACGATACACTCTACGGGAAACGGCACGGTTTTTTTTACGAGCATGGAACGACCTTCCAACACCGCCCAATACGGCTGCACCACTGCCGGATAATCGGCGACATCGGCACTAATCAGATGGTTAGCGACAATATCCTTGGTCAAAGAAAACCAGAATAACGAAAGCTGCGTCAAAATTTTACCTTTTCCCGGTATACCGGTCGGCAACACAACATCAAAACAGGAAATACGGTCCGTGGAAACAATCAATAACTCATCCCCAAGATCGTACACATCGCGAACCTTGCCACGCCGGAACAAAGGAATCTCTTTAATATTCGTCTGTAAAATCACTGCATCTGCCATGGCTGCGTTCGTCTCCTCTATTCCCGTTCATCACCAAAAAACAGTACTGATCTGAAATACACAGGTTAACTCACAAACCGCTCCGGCTGCACATAATCTCCGAACTGCGCCCGGGCTTTTTCCAAACGCTTCTTTTGTTCTTCCAGCACAGTAAAAAGAACCAGGGGAGCATCCGGCACCTTGGTCCGATAAATTTGCAGAATCCGCTCGATTTTTTTTATATTCTCCGGAATCCGCACGAGGAATTGCTGCGCATACTCCTCCTTGGCATAACTCCGGTGCAAAACCGCCTGAAATAAATCCCGCACGTCCTCATAGCGCGGCAAATAACCGATCGGCGTTTCGATGAGCGCCGCTTCTTGGTACACGCACCGCTCCATCCATTTCAACCAGACCCGTTTATCATGCTTGCTCGTGAGAAATTTTCCGCGTTCGTCGCGCATAAAATAGTTGACCCCGAATATCGGCGGCACCTGTTTAATATCCTTAACAAAATTTAAGTGATTTTGTATATATTTACCGGCCGGGATCGAGAGAAAATCCAAATTTGCCATCAAACAAAAATTCCGCACGCCTTCTTTTCCCAATGTCGCCGACGTCGTTTCCGATTCCAGCGACGCGGCAATCGTAATCACCCCATGCTCCCAATTAAAACTTTTAAATACCGGCGGCCAGGTGTCGGAATCACGGCCGCCGTAAACGACCGCGTCGACCGCCACGCCTTCCGGATCTTCCAACGCCTCATCGCAATTTTTCAACGGCTTCAACGGAATCGTGTACCGGGCATTCGGATGCGAATACGGAACGGCATTGCCGGCAGTATCGATTTTTCCCGGATGCCATTCCCCGGAAAAATTCACGCCGGCATTCGGCGCTGACCGGCCGTCGCCCTGCCAATACGGGATGCCGTCTTTTACCAGAACGTTCGAAAAAATCACCTCGCCGGGCGACGTCAATACCTGCCAAATCAACGGGTCATCGTCGGCATTGACATCTTTAACAATACCGAATATTCCCCGCTCGACATTAACTGCGCGCACGCGGCCGGCTTTTTTACGCAAATACGCAATGTCATCGCCGACGATACGCTCTCCTTCCACCATACAGGTAGAGGTTTTACCGCAGGAGCTGGGAAATGCCCCGGTGAAATATGATTTACGCCCGTTTTTACCGTGAACCGCCATTAAAAACATATGTTCGGCCAGCCAGCCTTCCTGGTCGGCTTTGCGAATTGCCAGCCGCAACGACAATTTTTTTAAACCAACCGTATTGCCGGCATACTGCGTATTGACCGAATACACGATGTTTTCCGGTAAATCTATATAAATTCTTTTCTTATCGTAATTTTTACTGATATTGTTTTCCAATTCGCCCGCCGAATGCACATAGCGAAAAAAAACCGCCGCCGCGCCTTTCTGTTTAATCGCTTCATAGGCCGGCCGATACAGAATATCTTCCGAATGGCACACATACGCCGAATCGGTCAACTGCACGGCATATATGGAAAACGGCGATTTCACCGGGCCTAAGCATAAAAACAAAACAAACATCTGCCGTCCGGCCATAATATTCGAAAGCAGGCCGCGCATTTCTTCCAACCCCTGTGTCCGCTCGAGCGTGTTTATATCCGCGCCTAAGCGCATATCACTGCCGACTAAAAATTTTGTGACTTCTTTATCCCGTCCCTGATCGTTGATTCCGTCGAAATGAACGGAATGACCGGCCACGCGCAACGCCGTTTCTTCCGACTGCGCCAGCGCTTTTTTTTGCAGATACTCAATATCCGCGGCAGCGTCGGTGCGGACAAACACCGAAGCCGGATTGCATAATTTCACATGGTCAGCCACAAAATCCAGGAGCGCCTCGTTCTGTACTGCCGCCAATTTTTTATAATTTTCCGGGCCGCAGCGCTCCTGCAGCACAACACTGGTATCTTCTTTCATCCGATACATACCTCCTCTTTCCGCGCAGTATTTTTTTGTATCATACTGTAGCCGCACCTTACTTGCAAGAAAAAAATGGTTTTACCAACCGCCGGACACGCGCGGCAATCCCGCAGGTAATTTCATACGGGATCGTCCGGCATAACGCGGCGATATCTTCCGCGGCGATGCAGCCGCGCGCCTGTCTGCCGATCAGCACCACCTCATCGCCAACCCGCACCCCGCGGATATTTCCCACATCGACCATAACCTGATCCATGCAGACGCGCCCGATCACCGGCGCGCATTGGCCGCGAATCAACACCTGCGCTTTATTGGATAACAGACGCGGATAGCCATCGGCATATCCGACCGGCAACGTGGCAATGCGCGTCGGCGCGCGGGTAATATACGTGCGTCCATAACTGATCCAACGCCCGCTACCCACCTGTTTCAAATAGGCGACGCGGGTCTTGAACGATAATACCGGTTTTACGGTCAG
>JAMWCB010000163.1 GCA_023819605.1 Candidatus Omnitrophota bacterium | reverse complement strand
GCTGGAATTTTTTAATATTGCGCGAAATACACGACTTAATTGATAAAAAAATAACAAAATTGCCTTAAATTAAACCTGCAGCGTATGGAAAAATTTGGAATTACCCCCGGCAAGAAAAGAAATGGTGCGGAGAGAGGGACTTGAACCCTCACAGGCTTGCGCCCAACAGCCCCTCAAACTGTCGCGTATGCCGATTCCGCCATCTCCGCTTATTCTCTGTGAGGTAGTTATACCATGAAGCCCGGCAAAAGGCAAGCTGCAAATTATCCCCGCACTTTAACAGACGATCGGCCGCATCGCAATACGCACGACGCGCACCGTAGACTCCGTCACCTTGCAGCGTTCGCTGAGCCGCAGCCTCCCGGCGATCACAATTTCGCCGCCGGAAACAATCAACGGAATCAGCGAACGCTGCGGCTGGGGAATTTTTTCACTGATGAAAAAATCTTTAAGTTTTTTTTTGCCACGCGCTCCCAGGGGATGAAAAATATCACCCGGACGGCGTGCCCGCACACACAACGGGAAAACCAAGCTATCCGCATCGGCATATTCTACTCCTTCGATTTTTTTAAAACTCGCCGGTTTAGGCGCTTGCCGGCAGGAAAACACATATCCCCACGCCGTACTACGCACCGATGAGCCAAACGGCAACCGCAGCTCCGGCAGCGGCAGTTTTTCCGCTCGTTTACCCGGCCGGGTAAAAACAACTGCACTTGCCTGCCGGCACACCTGTGCTCCCTCCGGAAGATCAATCACCGCCCGGCTGCCACTGGCGCCGGCAATCAACGCATCAATCTGCCGGATATGCACGGCGCTGATCCGCCGCATCCGTGCACCGGCGCGTGCCAGCAGTATGCGCACAACCTCCGTACGCAATGCCGCCGGCATACGCCGCAGCACAGAAAGCGAAATCTGCAGGCTGCCGTCAGCGCGCCGGAGGCCTTTGCTCGCAATAACACTCTTGATCAGCCGTTGCTGTACGGCAGACCACTCCCGTGCCTGTTCGGCTAACCTGACCAGCGCCTGCCTAACCCGCGGATTCATCGTTTCCAGTAACGGCAACACCTCCCAACGGATCCGGTTACGAAAAAAAATCCGCTGGGTATTACTGGAATCTTCGCGCCAGCTAATGCCCCGCGCGCGCGCCCAACCGATAAGTTCCTGCTTCGTAAACAACAATAACGGCCGAACAATCTCGACCGCTCCGTGCTTACGCCGTAGCCGCATCGCGGATAATCCGCTCAAGCCTGTGCCGCGGATTATCCGCATCAACACGGTTTCCGCCTGGTCATCAAACGTATGCGCGGTCGCGATCAGCTCGATCCGCCGCGCCACTGCCGTCCGCGTCAAAAATTCATAACGCAATATCCTCGCCGCTTCTTCCACCGATACCTTTTCCCGGCGTGCATAGTTACGTGTATGCACCCGTTCTATCACGCACTCACAGTGCAGGCCGGCGGCAAGCTTCCGCACCAATGCTTCATCCCGGCCGGATTCTTTTCCGCGCAACCCATGATTGAGATGCGCGATACACAGCTTCCACTGCCGTTGCCGGCGCAGGCCGGCCAACAGATGCAGCAACGCCACGGAATCGACGCCGCCGGATACCGCGACGACGAGAGCGGACGCCGGCGGAATCAGCTTGCCCCGCTCAACCGCCTCCCCGAACCGGCGCGCCAACGAATCGTTTTTCTCGAGCGTAGCCTTTTTCATGCACTTTCTTTCCGCGCCGCGTCCAAAACGGCCGTCAGCGGCGTTTTCAAACATCTGGGATCACCGGCTTCTGCTCCCAGTATAACAAAAAAAAGAGAGCGGAAAAATATTTTCCGCTCTCTGCATCTACGCGCATATACCGCGCAACTTATTTCATGATCGAGTTCGCCAAAATAAACGACGCGAATACGATCGAAACCATCGACATAAGCTTAATTAAAATATTCAACGACGGGCCGGAGGTATCTTTAAACGGATCGCCCACCGTATCGCCGACGACTGCGGCCTTATGATTGAGCGAACCCTTGCCGCCGAAATTTCCTTCTTCAATATATTTTTTCGCATTATCCCAGGCGCCGCCGGAATTGGCCATCATCACCGCCAGGACAAACCCGCTGGCCGTCGCCCCGGTGAGCAGACCGACCACCGCTTCCGCCCCCATCACCAAACCGACGACGATCGGGCACAAAATCGCGGTAAGCGCCGGCAGAATCATTTCTTGCTGCGCGCCGGCCGTGGCAATGCGCACGCAGGACGCGTAATCCGCTTTCGCCGTGCCTTCCATCAATCCTTTGATTTCCTTAAACTGGCGGCGAACCTCCACCACCATCTTCTGCGCCACGCGGCCGACCGCGCCCATGGTCAATGCCGCGAACAGGTACGGGCTCATGACGCCGATGAACAAACCGACGAGCACTTTCGGATTGGTCAGCGCCAAATCGATATTCGTTTTACCGAGAATCATCAACTGTTCTTTATACGCGACGATAAGCGCCAAAGCCGTCAATGCCGCCGAACCGATCGCAAATCCTTTTCCGGTCGCCGCCGTTGTATTGCCAAGCGCGTCCAGAGCGTCGGTGCGCTGGCGAACTTTCGGATCCAAATGGGACATTTCCGCGTTACCGCCGGCATTATCGGCTACCGGCCCATAGGCATCCGTGGCCAACGTAATACCCAACGTGCTCAGCATTCCGACTGCGGCGATGCCGATGCCGTACAATCCCAGATTATAATTCTGAAAGCCGCCGGCAAAATAAAAACTGGCCAGAATTGCCGCGCCGACGATCAATACCGGAAAGAGTGTGGAGACCATCCCGCTGGCCAATCCCTGAATAATAACCGTTGCCGGGCCGGTTTGCGAACTCTGGGCAATTTCCTGCGTCGGCTTATACTTATGCGACGTGTAGTATTCCGTGCAATAGCCGATAAATACGCCGGCAATCAGGCCGGAAAAAATCGACCAAAAAATTCCCATATGCGCCGGCAGAATAATTTTGACTAAAATATACGAAAAAACAACGACCAGCGCCGAACTTGCCCACACGCCGGCGCGCAACGCTTTTAATAAAACATGCTGATTGGCTTCCTCGCCGGATTTGACGAAATAGGTGCCGATGATCGACGCGATAACTCCGACGGTCGCCATAACCATCGGCACGGTAATCCCGCGCAAACCCAAACCGGCGGCTGCCGCCAGGGCCATCGTCGCCACAATCGACCCCACATACGACTCATACAAATCCGCGCCCATGCCCGCGACGTCGCCGACGTTATCCCCAACATTATCGGCAATAACCGCGGGATTGCGCGGGTCATCTTCCGGAATACCGGCTTCGATTTTACCGACCAAATCCGCGCCGACGTCCGCGCCTTTGGTGAAAATACCGCCGCCGACGCGCGCAAACAGCGCCATGGAACTGGCGCCCATGCCGAACGTCAGCATGGTGGACGTAATCGCGCCGATTTTATCCAAACCATGCGGCAAGGGATTCGACTCATACCACCAAGTCAACACCAGGTACCAAATGCTCAAATCCAACAAACCCAAACCGACGACCACCAAACCCATAACCGCGCCGCTGTTGAACGCCACGCGCAAACCGGAATTGAGGCTCTGGATTGCCGCTTGCGCCGTGCGCGAACTGGCGCGCGTGGCAATGGACATGCCGATGAAGCCGCTCAAACCCGAAAAGAAACCGCCGCTTAAAAAAGCAAACGGCACGAAAATCGTCAAATGGCCCTGCAGGTGCATGCCGAACAAAATCAATCCGACAATGACAAAAAAAATCGCGATGACCGAATATTGACGGTTCAGATACGCGCGAGCGCCTTCCCGCACCGCCGCGGCAATTTCGCGCATCTTCTCATTGCCTTCATTTTGTTTAAGCACCGTCAGCGTCAGATACCCGGCAAACAGCAACGCCAATGTCGAACCCAAAAACGTCAATCCCACCAAAACTAAATCATTCATAGCGCATCCCACTCCCTTCCTTGATTGGTTCGCCCGCAAATCCCAAACGAGAAACTTGAAAGAATATTTTAGTAAGCCGGAAAAAGAAAGG
>JAMWCB010000162.1 GCA_023819605.1 Candidatus Omnitrophota bacterium | reverse complement strand
CGAAATATTTTATAAAACGGTTTTTACGAGCCAAGCTGTGGAAAATACCCGGGGCGGTTCCATGGCCAAAGCCGCCGCCGTATCTGCCGAGGGTCCATTCAATCCACATCAGCGGCAAACCAATGAGAAAAAACGCGACAAAATACGGAATCATAAACGCGCCGCCGCCGTTGGCGACGGCTTTCGCCGGAAAGCGCAGCAGGTTTCCTAAACCAATCGCGGAGCCGGCTACTGCCAGAATCACCCCTATGCGGGATCCCCACGAATCTCGTCGCATTCTGTGGTTCTCCGGCTTTTGTGACTCTGCCATCGCCTGCTCCGCGATAAAAACGCCTTCGTCTGGCAATCACTCCACGGGAATAAGAATTACGGTTCCCGCCTTCAGTTTATTGGGATTGGCGATGCGTTCTTTATTCATCTCATAAAGATATTTCCAACGATGGCCGCTGCCCAATTCTTTCTGGGCGATTTCCCATAACGTATCGCCTTTTTGCACGACATATTCACGCGTGGAAACGCGTACTTCACCTTCGGTCTTTTCGGTTTTCTCAAGTACAAAAACACCCTCATCGACTTTCACAGCCTTCCCCTCGTCCGGCAAAACAATCTTATCCGGCATATCCCTGCCCACCGCAGAAGTTTGCGGCTGAGCTCCCCCCTGGTACGGCATCATTACTTCTTCAACCTGGGCGACCATAAATTGCGCGTTACGGTCTTTCTGCATTCCGACAATATCGGTTACCGGCGCCACGGCGTCTAATTTCCCACGGCTAACGATACGGATACGCTGTTCCGGGACACCATTCTGCACCATATAATCGGCAACCGCCTGGCCGCGGCGGCGGCCCAATTTTTCATTGTACGCCTCCGAACCCCGAATATCACAATTACCGGTGATCAAGATATCGGTTTCCTGATTTTTCTTCAACACCCGTACCGCGTCCTGGAGAATCGGTTCAGCATCGCTGCGTACTTCCGCGGAATCATAATCGAAATAAATTTTGACGTTGCGATGAATTTTCTTAATAATCAACGACTGCCGCATTTCCTGCGGTTCGGGCGGCGGCAATTCCTCGGCCTTATAGTCAAAAATTATCTTATTGACATAAACATACCCGCGGTTTCCCCACAACGGCCCGACTTTTCCCGGTTTTTGCGGCCACCACCACAGGCCGCCGCGCTCTTCATCTTTTACCGGAGCCGGCGTCGCATCCGTCGGCCACCAGGAAAATTCCTTCGACATATCTTCTTTTTCTTTTTTAACCCGCTCCGGCCGGTCCAAGGCAAACCCGTTGACCGCCAATCCGGCGACCAGACACATCCCGCACGCCACTTTCAGTATTTTTTTCATTTTTCCCCACCCGTTCTACTTTTTGCCGCAATCCCATTGCTCTGCTTTAATCAAGGTACTTTTTTAATTTCTCCCAGGTTTTTCTTCCGACATTTCCATCAGCCGTTAAATTATTATCCCGCTGAAATTTTTTGATTGCATCCGTTGTTTTCGAACCGATAACGCCGTCCAGCGGCCCATTGTAATAACCGGCATTTTTGAGCGCAACCTGAATATTCTTCTTCGTCAAAGTCGCCGAGCTGCCCGCTGCATATTTAGCCGCCTGCTGCCGTTGAACGCGCGACTGCTGTACCGTACTCTCCAAACCCCACACCTTTTCTTCCGAACTTACCTGCCGATGCTCCAGCGTGGACAGCCGTGTTTCAATACCCTGTAAGCGTTCTTCCAGCGCCGGATTCATTTTTGTCGTCGCACAACCGCTTAGACAGCAGAGCGAAAAAAGAACCATGAAAACCATCCCCCGCATTTCGCCTCCTTGGTTTATTTGTTTTCCTCTCTGTTCCGTTTTGTTAGTTTCTTATTATATCGATCGCGTTTTTTTTTGCAAGGAGAAAAAAAGGCGCATATTCCGGCGATTTCCGCAGGAGCGCACGAGCCTCCCGCCGGGATCAGCGCGCGGGCCGCAAGCTATGCCCCGGGCCGTTTGAAATCCGGCGGCCGAGCGAAGCCGATAGCGCATGCGTGTACCCGGCGCACGCATCCGTTGTTTCATCGATGCAAACTTTATGCGGATAAATCGCGTAAAGGCTGCGGTAGGACTGCGGCGTAACATTGGGCATTAAAACATTCGCGCCGGCGCACAGCGCTTTTTGCCGCCCTTGCGGATCGATGCTGCCCAAAGCCGTCGTCGCCGGCAAATGTGCGTACGGGCAGAGAATGCGCATCAGGGCAACGGCCCGCACGGCAAGTTCTGCGGAACCCGGCGCGGCGCCGGCCAGCGGGGTATCCGGATGAGGAATAAACGGCCCGATTCCGATCATGTCCAGTTCCCAGGCCTGCAACTGCAGCAGGTCAGCGGCGATATCGGCAAGCGTCTGTCCGGGCAGCCCGACCATGATGCCTGATCCCAACTGGTAGCCTAAACAGCGCAATTCTTCCAGGCAACGCCGGCGGTTTTCCCAAGATGAATCCGGCTTCAACGCCCGAAATAACTGCCGGTTGGTCGTCTCGATTTTCAAAAGATAGCGGTCGGCGCCGCTTTCACGGAACTGCCGGTATTCATCCGCAGCGCATTCTCCCAACGATAGCGTTACGGCCAGGCCGGTTTTTTCCTTGATCGCGCGGATAATCCGGCACATCTGCGCGCATTCATAACCGGAACTTTCGCCGGACTGAATAACGACACTGCCATATCCTAAACGAGCAGCCAGCTCGGCGGCGGCGACTATTTCTTCGGGAGTCAGCCGATAGCGCGGTAATGCCGTATTGCTCCGCCGCAAGCCACAATAACAACAATCGCGCCGGCAGTCATTGGAAACTTCGATTATCCCGCGCAGGTAAATTTCGTCGCCGCAGCATTGCTGCCGCACGGCATCGGCGCGGGCAAATAACGCCGCGGCATCCGGGGCGGATAAATACTCGATGATCTGCCGTTTATTCATAACGCTCATGCGCCGCGCTCCCGCAGAAAAAACGCGCACTGTTCAAAGGTAGAGATCCCGTTCGCCCGCGGCAATCCGCCGGTAATATTCGCGCAGCGTCGGATATAATTCCGGCAGTTTGCGGCTCGCTTCTTCCAATTCCCGCTCAATCAGCACTTCACCGGCGCCTTTTGTGGAAGCACTGGCAAAATCATCCAGCCATTCGCGAAAGGTCAAAATCGCGTTCAGTTTACAAAAAACCCCCTCTTTGCCGCTTTTCAGCAAATCCATAATCAGCGCGCCGGTGCGGCCGCAGCGATAACCGGCGGTGCAAAACGACGTGATATACCCGGCGCGGGCCAAATCGGCAACCAGTTCGTCCAAGCTGCGGGTATCCCCCAGGATAAACTGCTGCCGATCGGACTGCTGCGTTTCGTACGGTTCGCTATAAGCGCCGATCCCCAAACGCGTCGACGCGTCGGTTTGCGTATAGCCGAGTTTCAGGGTCGCGTTGCGAATCGCCGCCGTTTCCCGGGCGGTAATAATCATTCCCGCGTAGGGAATCGCCAAACGCAAAACCATGACCAGTTTTAAAAAATCATCGTCCGCGACCTGATACGGGGAATTTCCGGCGTACGGCGCATGGTCGGCCGGCTCAAGACGAGGAAATGAAATCGTATGCGGCCCTAAACCGAACGCCGCTTCCAATTCACGCGCGTGCAAAACCATGGCCAACGCTTCATATCGCCAGTCATATAACCCGAACAGCGCGCCGATACCGACGTCGTCGATGCCGGCTTCCAATGCCCGATGCATACAGTACAGCCGCCAGCGGTAATCCGACTTCGGCGTTTGCTGCGGATGCAGCGCGGCGTACGTTTTCCGATGATAGGTTTCCTGAAACACCTGATAGGTTCCGATACCGGCTTCCTTGAGGCGCCGCAGCGATTCGATGGACAGCGGCGCCGCATTCACATTCACCCGCCGGATTTGGCCCCAACCGCAACGCGTCTTTTCTTTTACCGCATAGATCGTCCGCAAACTCTCCTGCATATAATCGATATCGGTTTCCGGCGACTCGCCATAGACGGCGATCAGTCGTTTATGGCCGATCCCGCCGGCCGGCTGCTGGACTTCGCGAGTGATTTCTTCCGGCTG
>JAMWCB010000032.1:1160-20887 GCA_023819605.1 Candidatus Omnitrophota bacterium | reverse complement strand
AAAGATAACTACCTTTTTAGCCGCAAAACGCCGGCCCTGCGGGCCGGATACCGCGCGCGCACGCGCGGTTAACCAGGATCGGATGCGGCGGAAGAAAAAAAGGAATGCGTATGATTGAGACGGTTGGGTTTATTGCCTCGGTTGTTTTACCGTTGTGGAATATACCGTTGATTATCCGGATTGTTCGGCTGCGTTCTTCCCGCGAGTTGAGCCTGTGGTGGGTGTTTGGCGTCTGGACGTGTTTGATTTTAATGTTGCCGGTGGGGATTGTTCCTTCAGATACGGTGTTTAAAGTTTTTTGCGTTGTTAATTTCGCGCTGTTCTCCGCCGTGGTGGTTACGGTGGTGATGTTTCGGCAGCCGGCGCTGCCGCAGAGTAAGCAAGCGAATCCGCGAGGTGCCTGATGGAGCAAGAAAAAAGAAGCTACGCGCGCGTCTATGTGGGAGCGGAAGTCGGGTATCGCGTCGCCGGAACGGAGACGCGGCCGGGAAGGGACACGATTCTCCTGCAGGATATCAGTCTTTCCGGAATGCGTTTTGTGGCTAATGACGCCTGGCGAAAAGATACGGTGGTCGGTTTGACGATTACGCTTCCGGAATTAGCGGTGCCGCTTTCGGTCACGGCGAAAGTCGTGTGGCAAAAACAATTATCGGCGTCTTTTTTCGATACCGGCGTGGAATTTCAGGATATGGGCAAGGATGTGCGCGGTTGCCTGACTGAATTTATTCAAAAAAATTTAGGCCGGGTCGAGGAACGGCGCAAATCGATTCGCTGCAATTTAAGCACGATGTTGACCTACACGGTTCTGGATGGGTCAAATCGCACCGGCGCGTGTTTGACGGTCGACGTCAGTAAGAGCGGTTTGAAAGTTTTTTGTAAAGATGAATTGCCGCGTTCGGTGCCGCTGGCGCTTTCGTTCAGTTTGCCGGATATGGATCAGGATATTCGGACGGAAGGCACGGTGGTCTGGGCGCGGTTTCGCGATGAGGCGTTGTGGGAGATCGGTATAACGTTTCAGTCGATAAGCGATGAGCAGGTGCGGTTGATTAGCGAATATGTTCGGCAGACGTTGGGCTTGCGATGGGAGTAGGATAATCAAACGCCGCGGGGAGTCGTGGCGGGCCAGTCCGTTTGTTCGGCGATCCCGTTTATCCTACGGGCGGCTGGGGCAAACCGTTGACCGAATTGAACCGTTCAATGGGATACCCCGTGCGGGGAGCAGGATTCGGCTCAGAATCCCCGGGATTAACCCCGGGTGAATTTGATTTCGGAGGAGAACGACGGTATGCGTGGACGGTTCGTTTCGGTATGCGCCGGGATTGGTTTGTTCATGATTTCCGGAGCGGTGGCGTGGGGGATCATCGTGGTTGCCGGAACCGGCGCCGGTAACCGTTATGATTTTGCGGTGCAGCACGAGGCGCAGGAGATTTATATTTTTGATCGCCAGACGGCGAGAATCTATTTGACGTCGCCGGAAATGATCGCCGATTATCACGGCGAAATGTGGACCGAGCTTTGTCCCTTGGACACAAAAAAAAGAGTCGCGTTCCGCGATTTTTTAAGCGACGGCAAGGAACGCCGTTTGCGGGAATTTTTTTTGCGTAAAAAACAGCAGGCGGAATCAACACCGCCCGCACGTCAATAGCCGGCGGCGGCCGACGGCGGGATCCGCGTGAAACGCACGCCGGAATAATCAGCCGTGCAGATGGTTGAAAAAGTAGTTGCGGAAAAGGTTAGGGACAGAAGGAGGGAGAAGATGCGTTCATGGGTTTCGAGATTATGCGGCTGTCTGGTTGCGCTTCATTTTGTTCAGCCGGCGGCGGCGCAACAGCAACCGGCCGGGGAGCCGCGCGTGATTTTGGAAACAACGCAGGGAATTATCGAATTGAAATTATTGCCTTCGGTAGCGCCAAAAGCATGCGAAAATTTTTTGGGTTTGGTTGGAAAAGGTTATTACGACGGGATTATTTTTCACCGGGTCATTAAGCAATTTATGATTCAGGGAGGCGATCCGACCGGGAGCGGGCGTGGCGGCGAATCCGTGTGGGGAAAACCGTTCGCCGATGAACTGAGTAAGGCGGTAAAATTCGACAAACCGGGTATATTGGCGATGGCGAATGCCGGACCGAGTACCAACGGCAGTCAGTTTTTTATTACGACGGTGCCGACGCCGTGGCTGCACATGAAACATACGATTTTCGGCGAAGTGGTTGCCGGTTATGAGATTGTGCAGAAAATAGAGAATACTCCCGTCGGTCCGGGGGATCGTCCGGTGCAGGAACAAAAAATTATTCGCGCGTATATTAAAAAATAAGCGCAGACGAAGGGGAATTCGCCGGGGCGGGGTGGATGGCTGAAGACAACGCTGCGGGTGCCGCACGCGCCGGTGTATGTTAAAGCGATGAGGAGCTATGGGGGAAGAACGTCGGAAAAATAAACGGGTTTTTCAAAAGCTCTTGGTACAGGTTTTGTTTATGAATAAGAGCTTGCCCGGCGGAGCGTTGGAGGCGCAGGAATTATTAAAATTCCATGAAGGCGTTTTGTTGGATGTATCGTCGACCGGCGCAAGTATGGAAATGGCGGGATTCGACGAACGCTGGGACGCGTTGTTGCGCCGGGAGGATATTCTGGTGGGTATGCGTTTTTCCATCCCGGATGAGGATCATCCGTTGAGCGCCGTGACCAAAGTCCGTTGGATCAAACGCCAGGCCGGTTCACGGGCGGTTTCGCTTGGCCTCTGCTTTGTCGATATTTCTTCTTTGGATCGTTTGCTTTTGCGTAATTACATTATTAATTCAAAATCAGCGGCAGTGTAGGCCCGGGATGCAATGCCTTCCGGCTTTGGAACGCTGGTGCCGGATATGCCGGAAGTCAGTGTCATGCGGATAATTCGTTTTTTATATCAACAGCGTGAATACTGGGGCGCGGTCGAAGGCCAGACGGTGCGTTTTCTTGCCGAGCCGCCGTTTGTGCGAATTCGCTTTTCCCGCCGCCGTTGCGCAGGGAACGCGATCCGCCTATTGGTTCCCGCCACGGCATCGAAGATAGTTTTGGTCGGGCTTAATTACCGGGATCATGCCGCGGAGTTGGGTATGCCGTTGCCGGAAGAACCGGTGTTATTTCTCAAGCCGCCGAGCGCGCTGGTGGCTGCCGGCGGCCTGATCAGATATCCTGCCGCGGCCGGCCGGGTTGATTATGAAGCGGAGTTGGCTTTGGTGATTCGCCGCCGTATTCGGCGGATAAAGCCGGCACAGGCGGAGGGGGCTGTTTTTGGATATACTTGTTTAAATGACGTGACGGCGCGCGATTTGCAAAAGCGCGACGGCCAGTGGACGCGCGCGAAATCTTTTGACACGTTTTGCCCGGTTGGCCCGTGGGTCGATACGCGCTTTTCGCCGGACTGCGCGCGCATACGCGCGGTGCGTAACGGGATTACCGTGCAGGATTCCTCGACGGCACATTTTGTGTTTCCCATTCCGTATTTGGTCAGTTATATTTCATCGATTATGACGTTATTGCCCGGAGACATTATTTCTACCGGCACGCCGCCCGGCGTCGGCCCCTTACAGCCCGGTGATACGATTGCCGTGGATATTGAAGGGTTGGGTATATTGCGCAATAGGGTCGCCCGCCGGTAATGCGGTTCCCGCGGGAGGCGGCGGGATTTATCCCGCCGCTATATGGCGGGATTGCGCTCAATTCTCCGGGATCCTGGGGAACAGTGTCCCGGGTGAGCTTCATCGGCACCCCCGTCGGGCGGATAGTTCATTTTCCTGGTGAAATATCCGGGTTAGGTTTACAGCAGTTCTTTGCTGAACATGCAGACGCGATTGCGGCCGATGCTTTTTGCGGCGTAGAGCGCCTTGTCCGCGTATTTGACCAGGAATTCTTTGGCGGTGGTGTCCTGTGGAAAACTGGCTACGCCGATGCTGACGGTAACGCGGCTGGGCGGCTCGTTTTTGGAAAAGATAAACGGGGTATGCTCGACGGTATACCGGATGCGTTCCGCGGATGCGTGGGCTTTTTCTTTGTTGGTTTCCGGCAGGATAACGGCGAATTCCTCTCCGCCGTAGCGCGCTACCCAATCGACGTCGCGGCAGGTTTTTTTTAGGATGAGCGCCAATTCCTGCAGGAGCCGGTCGCCGGTGGTATGTCCGTAGGTATCATTGAAATTTTTGAATTTATCGATATCGAGCATGAGCAAGGACAAAGATCGATTGAAACGGCCGGCGCGTTTTGTTTCCTCCGCAAGCAGGTGCTGGAAATATCCGTAGTTCCACAGTTCGGTCAGGCGGTCGGTATTGGAGAGGAACAGCGTCTTTTCGAATTCTTTTGAGTTGTCGATGGCCAGTGCCGCCTGGGTGGCAAACATGGATAGTTTCCAGGTGTCATCGGCGGTGATCGGCGCTTTGGAAAAGAAATTGTCGACAAGCATGACGCCGACAACTGTGTTGCGGGCGATAAGCGGCACGGAAAGAAATAAATCCATGTTAAACAGCGCCCGCACCGGGTCGTTTTTTTTAATCTGCCGCAATGATTCCTGCGTGAAAATTTCAAAAGTTTTTTTTTCAATAACGGTTTTTGCCAGAATGCCGGACGACTTTTTGAGCGGCAGGCGGATGCTTTTGACCAAGGTATTCAGATGCGAGTTATCCCGGCGACGGAAGTCCTGATATGCGCTCAACAGTTCGGAAAGTGTTTTTTGTTCTTTTTGGATATAATTCCAAATGCGGTGCGCGTCTTCCCCGGTGTCCGGGCCGATCGCGATACGGCCTTCGAGGATGTTGTCTTTTTCATTCACGAGAAAGACCATCGCCCGGTTAAAACCCATGCCTTCATGCGCCGTCACACAGGTCAGGATTACATAGAGAATTTCGTCCAAGCGCAAGGTCGACTGCATGGCGATGCCGATTTTATACATCATCAGCAGTTCCGCTCCCGAGGAGTGTTTGGGCGTGGTTATCTCTTCAAGCATAAGTACTTATTGTAGTATTAATGTATTTTTATTGTCAACATATTAAAAATAAGGACAAAAAATTAAGTGCAAAAATTTTATGCAAAAAAGATGATTCTGTATATAATGGGAAAAGTACCAGGGGGGATCAGGGATGAATTGCGGGACGAAACGTCAACGCGCCAGAAACGGCCGCCAGGGCACAACGGCAAAATCGTCGCAGAATAATATATCCGCCGTACGGCATGACGTCAGCCTTTTTTCGGAATTGGATATTTATTTATTCCGGGAAGGAACCCATTTCCGTATTTACGAAAAGTTAGGAAATCATCTCATTGCGGTCGAAGGAGTCTCCGGGGTATATTTTGCCGTTTGGGCGCCGAATGCCCGCGCGGTTTCGGTAATTGGCGATTTTAATCAATGGAATGCGCATACCCATCCGCTGGCCCCGCGTGCGGATTCTTCCGGGATTTGGGAAGGTTTTATTCCGGGTTTGCAACGCGGCGATTTGTATAAATATGCGATGGTGTCGCCGCATCGGTATGTTTTGGAAAAAGCCGACCCCTATGCCTATCGACATGAACAACCGCCGCGCACCGCATCCTGTATCTGGGATCTTGAGTATGAGTGGAGTGATCGGAGTTGGATGTCGAAGCGGGAATATTTCAACCGTTTGCAGGGCCCTTGGTCGGTCTACGAGGTGCATCTGGGTTCATGGCGGCGCGTGCCGGAGGATGGCGATCGCTGGCTGAACTATCGGGAGCTTGCGCCGCTGTTGGCGGATTATGTGAGCAGGATGGGGTTTACGCATGTGGAGTTCATGCCGGTGCTCGAACATCCGTTTTACCCTTCCTGGGGGTATCAAGGCACCGGTTTTTTTGCCCCGACCAGCCGTTACGGCACGCCGCAGGATTTTATGTTTTTGGTCGATTATCTCCACCAATGCGGTATCGGCGTTATTTTGGATTGGGTGCCGTCGCATTTTCCCGGCGACGGCCATGGCTTGGCCGGTTTCGACGGCACGCATCTTTACGAGCATGCCGATCCGCGCAAGGGGTTCCATCCGGATTGGAAGAGTTATATTTTTAACTACGGCCGCAATGAAGTTAAAATATTTTTAATCAGTAACGCCTTGTTTTGGCTGGAACGGTATCACATAGACGCGTTGCGTATTGACGCGGTCGCGTCGATGTTATACCTGGATTATTCTCGCCAGGAAGGACAATGGGTTCCGAATGAGCAGGGCGGCCGCGATAACCGGGATGCAATTGCATTTTTAAAGCGGTTAAATGAAGAAATATATAAAGAATTTCCCGGAACGCAGACGATCGCCGAGGAATCGACGGATTGGCCGCGCGTGTCGCGGCCGACGTATGCCGATGGCGTGGGATTCGGTATGAAATGGAATATGGGATGGATGCATGATACGCTCGAATACATAAAAAAAGATCCCGTGTATCGTAAGCATCACCATAATCAGCTTACGTTCAGTATTTGGTACGCGTTTTGTGAAAATTTTCTCCTCTCTTTGTCGCATGACGAGGTCGTGCATGGAAAAGGCTCTCTGCTCGGGAAGATGCCGGGCGGATACTCCGAGCAGTTTGCGAATTTACGGTTGCTGTACGGATATCTGTACGCGCATCCGGGCAAGAAACTGTTGTTTATGGGAGGAGAATTCGGGCAGTGGAATGAATGGAGCCACGATGGCAGTCTGGATTGGCATTTGCTGGAATATCCCGCCCATCGCGGTTTGCAGCATTGGGTGCGGGATTTGAATTTTTTTTACCGGGGAGAACCTTCGCTCTATGAGCGTGATTTTTCCAGCGAAGGTTTTTATTGGATTAATCTTGATGACTGGCAGCACAGCGTTATCGTTTTTGCGCGTCGCGGGGACGGGCAGCCGCCGGCGGTCGTCGTCGCCGCGAATTTTACGCCGGTGGCGCGGTTTTCTTACCGGATCGGCGTACCGTACGGCGGTTATTGGAAAGAAATGCTCAACAGCGACGCGGTTTGTTACGGCGGCGGCGGGGTCGGCAACGGCGGCGGCGCGTGGGCTGAGCCGGTTGCCTGGCAGGGACAGCCGTATTCGCTGTCTTTGGCCGTGCCGCCGTTGGGAATTCTTTTTCTGAAAGGGCCGTTTTGACGCAGGATGCGCGGCGGGGGAGCAGCCGTTTTTTTGGCAGGAGGATTGTGTGAACCGGTATGTTTGTGTGCATGGGCATTTTTACCAGCCGCCGCGTGAAAATCCGTGGCTGGAAGAGATAGAAATTCAGGATTCGGCATATCCGTACCATGATTGGAATGAACGGATTATGATTGAATGTTACGCGCCGAATGCCGCCTCGCGCATTCTTGACCATGAACATAAGATTATTAATATTGTTAATAATTACGCGCGGATGAGTTTTAATTTCGGCCCGACCTTATTGTCCTGGATGCAACGGAAAATGCCGCACGCCTACGCGATGATTTTGGAAGCCGATCGCGAAAGCCGGAAAAAATATTCCGGGCATGGTTCGGCGTTGGCGCAAGTGTATAACCATATGATTATGCCGTTGGCCGACAGCCGGGATAAACGGACGCAGATCATCTGGGGTATCCGTGATTTTGAATATCGTTTTCAGCGCCGTCCGGAGGGGATGTGGCTGGCGGAGACGGCGGTTGATCTGGAAACGCTGGATCTTATGGCGGAACAAGGAATCGCGTTTACGATTCTTTCGCCCTATCAGGCTTTGGCCGTGCGGCAGTTGGAAGCGAAAGAGTGGGTCGACAGCCGTGGCGGTAAAATCGACCCCAAAATGCCCTACCGTTGCGGTCTGCCGTCCGGCAAATCGATGGCGATATTTTTTTATGACGGCCCGATATCCCGCGATATCGCCTTCGGCGGGTTGCTGAATAACGGCGAAGGATTTGCGCGCCGTTTGATGGAAGGCTTTACCGGTGAAGCCGTGCCGCAATTGATGCATATCGCCACGGACGGGGAAACCTACGGCCATCACCATGGGTATGGAGAAATGGCCTTGTCGTATTGTATGAATTTTCTCGAGGAAAAAGGCTTGGCGCGCTTGACGGTGTATGGGGAATATTTAGAACGTTTTCCGCCGACGCATGAGGTGAAAATCGTCGAAAATTCTTCCTGGAGTTGCGTGCACGGTGTTGAACGCTGGCGCAGTGATTGCGGCTGCCATACCGGCGGCCGGCAGGGCTGGACGCAGGCCTGGCGCCAGCCGTTGCGGGAAACCCTGGATTGGCTGCGCGATGAACTGGCGCACCTTTTTGAAAAAGAGATGTGCGCCGCCGGAATGACGGCCTGGCCGGCGCGCGACCGGTATATCGACGTGGCGCTTAACCGCAACGAGCAGACGGTAGCGGCGTTTTTTGCGGAGCATGCCGGCGGCATAATTTTTCTTCCGGAACAGAAGGTGCGTCTGCTAAAATTGTTGGAAATGCAACGGCAGGCGATGCTCATGTATACCAGTTGCGGCTGGTTTTTTAATGAAGTCTCCGGCATCGAAACCGTGCAGATTTTGCACTACGCTTGCCGCGCGCTGCAGTTGGCCCGCGAAATCAGCGGCAAGGACCTGGAACCGGAGTTGATCAGCCGTTTGCAGGCCGCAAAGAGCAATATTGACGCCTTTGGGACGGCTGCGGAGGTGTATCGCCGTTTGGTGCAGCCCGCGGCATTGGATTTGCGGCGAGTGGCCGCGCATTACGCCATTTCTTCTTTATTTACCGATTACGACGAGGAATCATCGTTGTACTGTTATACCGTTAAACGGCATCGCTGCGATCGCCTGGAATTAGGCAAGCAAAACGCTGTTTTAGGCCGGATCAGCGTCTGCGCGAATATTACCGGCGAAGCGCAGGATGTCAGTTTCGCGATTTTTCATTTCGGAGACCATAACTTGATCGGCGGGGTGCGGGAATCTCTGCCGGATGATGTTTTTTCGGCAATGGAAGAAAAAATCCGTGCGGTGTTTCAGCGCAGTGATATTACGGCGATAACCGCGTTGATCGACGAGTATTTCGGCAATCATAAGTATTCATTCTGGTCTTTATTCCGCGACGAACAGCGGGCCGTACTGCATAAGATACTGACTTCAACCATGGAGGAAATCGAACAGTCGTTTCGTCAGATTAATGAGCATCATTATCCGGTCTTGCGCGTGATGAAAAGCGCCGGCTTGCCGCTGCCCAAAATATTTTCGACGACGTTGGGGTTTATTCATAATACCGATCTTTTGCGCAGTTTGGAGTCTTCGGAAATCGATGTAGAACGGCTGCGGGCGTTGGTCGAGGCGGTGCGCGAATGGCCGCTGGAAATCGACCGGCAAATGATCGGGTTTGTCGCCGGCCGCTGGTTTAATGAATGTATGGAAGCGTTTGTGCAGAATCCCGACCGTAACGAATTGCTGCAGCTCATGGAACAGATGTTCATCGTGCTGGAGCCGCTGGGCTTGCCGCTGCGCTTGTGGAGTGTGCAGAACGCGTATTTCGATTTAAGCCGCCATATTTATCCGGCGAAACAGTGGCGGGCTGAAAAACATGCGGACGCGTTCGCCGCCGAATGGGTGGAAACATTTGAATCCTTGAGCCGTTTTTTGCGGATCCGGACGGCGTGAGCGCCGGCGCCGCTTGTAAAAAATGCCTTACGCAGAAAAGGAGTTCCCTATGTCCGTAGAGTTTCGCTGCAGCGGTATACTGATGCCGATCAGCTCCTTACCGTCTCCGTTTGGAATTGGCGATTTAGGTCCGGGGGCGTACGCGTTTGTTGATTTCCTGGCGCGGGCCCGGCAGCGCTTATGGCAGATTTTGCCCCTGAATCCGACGACGTTGATTAACGGCAATTCTCCGTACAGCAGTCCTTCCGCGTTTGCCTGTAATCCGTTGCTGATCAGCCCGGAACGCTTGATTCTCGACGGTTATCTGACCGATGCGGATGTTGCGGATCGGCCGGATTTTCCCGCTGAGCGGGTTGATTACCCGGAGGTCATTCGGTATAAGGAATCGCTCTTTGAGCGCGCCTTTCGGCGTTTCGCATCGATGAAAAAGCGGCTCGCCTATGAGCGGTTTTGCGAGGAGCAGGCGCATTGGGTCGATGATTACGCGGCGTTTACGGTTTTTAAGCGGCATTTTCAGGAACGGGTGTGGAGCCAATGGCCGGTGGAAATCCGCGACCGGCAAGAGAGCGCGGTTGTTACGCTTGCGCGCCGCTGCGCGGCGGAAATAGAACGCGAGAAATTTTTACAATTTTTATTTTATCGGCAGTGGGCGGCATTAAAGAAGTACTGCCGCGCCAACGGGGTGGAGATGTTCGGCGATATTCCGATTTATGTCACCTATGACAGCGCGGATGTCTGGACGTATCCGGGGTTGTTTAAACTCGATGAGCAGAAAAATCCGGTATGTGTCGCCGGCGTGCCGCCGGATTATTTCAGTAAAACCGGCCAACGTTGGGGAAATCCCGTGTATGATTGGGAGGTGTTGCAAAAAACCGGATTCCTGTGGTGGCTGGAGCGTATCCGGCATAATTTGGAATTATTTGAACGGGTGCGCATTGACCACTTTCGCGGATTTGTCGATTATTGGGAAATTCCCGCCGAAGAGCCGACCGCGATACAGGGGAGTTGGAAATTGGCGCCGGCAAAAGAATTTTTTGCCGCGGTGCGCCGGGAATTCCCGCAGGCGCCGATTATCGCAGAAGACTTGGGATGGCTGTCGGATTTGGCGATTAAGACGATCAAGGAATTAGGTTTTCCGGGTATGAAAATTTTAATGTTCGCGTTCGGAGATGATAAAACCGATCATCCCTTTCTGCCGCAGAATTACACTGAGAATTGCGTTGCCTATACGGGGACGCACGATAATAATACCGTGCAGGGATGGTTTCAGAACGAAGCCGGGCCGGCGGAAAAGAAACGGTTGTTCGCCGTTCTCGGCAAAGAAGTCGCCGCGGAACAAGTTCATCGGGAGATGATCCGCGCGCTTATGGAGTCGAAAGCGAACGCGGCTATTTTCCCGCTGCAGGACGTGCTGGGGCTGGGCGCGGACCAGCGGATGAATGTGCCCGGCATTGCTCAGGGAAATTGGGCGTGGCGATACGCGGCGGCGAGTTTTCCCGATGAATACGCTGATTGGCTGGCAGTACAGGCGCGTGAGTCCGGTCGGTCCACGCAGAAAAAGCGCAAATGCGCCGGATAGTTATGCGGCGCAGGGCCTGAGCACGGAGACAGAGGAGGGAGCGGCGATGAGAAAAAAATTTTTGTATGGATGCAGCGTTGCGGTTATAGCCGCGGCTTTGTCCGGTTGCGCGGCAGTGCTTCTTGCCGGCGCCGGAGCCGGCGGCACATTTTTGTGGCAGGAAGGCAAACTGGTTTCTGAAGAAATCGGCAGTGTGGAACGCGGCGCGGCGGCGGTGAAGAACGTGTTTAAGGAAAATAAAATAAAAATAACCAATGAAGTGGCTCGGCAGAGCGTGGTGCAATTGCGCGGAGAATATCCCGATACGTCCAAAGTTGCGGCGGATATCATTCGGACAAGCGATAAGACGATTCGATTTGAAATCCGGGTAGGTGTAGGCAGTAAGAAAAAAGCGCGGCAATTACTCGCCGAGATTAAGCGTATAATGTAAAAAAGCATGCCCCGGATCTGCCGCGAAGTGCTTCATTTTGCGTACATCGCTTTTAATTGCTCCACGGTTGGGAATTCGGAATAGTATTCGCCTTGCGGCCCGAGGTAACCGTTGCCGGTGCGTTGTAAAGGGATAGCCGTATACGTTCCGCGGGCGTTGGGGATGTTCACGGTAAAAATTTCCGGTTGGTATTTATCCGGAATTTTTTCGCCCTTGCTGTTGGTGATCGGCGCCGGGTCCGGGTAAGGTCTTTCTACGACAATCGGCGCCGCCGGCGGGGCAGCCGGCGTTTCCGCAACAGGAGTTGATGCCGGTTGCGGCAGGCTATGCGTGATGACAATCGCCGGCGGCTGCGGCACGACCTGGTAACCCTGCGGCGTTTGCATGTAGGTGACGTTGTTGACGACAAAGTAAGGCACGCCGTCGATGATGATCGGCGTATAGCCGCGGGGCAAGTTGGTCACCACGGCTCCCAGCGGCGGTTCAACCACCACATAGCGATCCGCGTGTTTACGGTAGTACACTCCATCCCGGTAGTAATAGACAATACCGCCGATGATTAAGGTGGCCAACGCGTAGGGCAGGATGCGTTTGAAGCTGCCGTAGCGGGGATATCGGCGGTGGTGCCCGTGGCGCGCCTGCGCCGGAATTACCGGGCAGAGAAGTAAAGCGGTTACAAGAAACATAACGGTTGCGGTTTGCGCGTTTTTCATAACTGTTTGCCTGCCTTTCTGGAAAAATACGGACCAATCTCTGTTAGATTATATTATATTTGAATTTTTGCGGTTTTCCAGGTAAACTTGTTATTGTAACTTGTCATGCGGTGCGCTCGATATGCGTATTTCTTGCTTACACCGAAAAGGCAAACTGTCTGTAAAGACAGGACGCAAAGCAACAGATCCTGGAATCGGGATGGCTGTGCTGCCGAAGTGCTTACCTACACTTCTTTGCGGTTCTGTCGTATCCAGGGGGGATTGTGAAAAAACAGAACAGCAGACGAACGGTTGTTTCGCCGCGGAAAAAGAAAACAGTTCATCGCGTTGTGCGGTTGCGTAATCTTTTATCCCGTAAGGGTGCCGGCGAGGCGGCGCGGGTTGACGCATTGGCAAGGCTTTTAGGGATGCCCTGCGCTTCTTTTGAACGGGCTTGTGCCAAGCTGCAGAAATCCGGGTTGTCTTTTTTTGTTTTTAAAAAAGGGATGTACCGGTTCAGCGAAGGCGCCGCGCTGTTTGATGGAAAACTATCCGGGGAGGAACTATCCCTGCTGTTGTATTTGTTCGGCGTGTCGCAATCGCTCGGCGAGCCGTTTAACCGTTCCTTTCATTCTTTATTAAAAAAAATTACGGGTTCCGGCGAAGCGGCGCAACGGGAAAGAACGCCGCAGCCGGCGCAACGCCGGGATGCTGCGGCGGTCGATTACAGCGGAATTTTGCGCCAGGCGATCGATGAGCAGCGCAAGGTCGTGATTGCCTACGAAACCTTCGAAGGAAGAAAAACGTATAAATTGCTGCCGCTGAAGCTGATTATTTTCGGCGGTTTTACCGTTCTCTTGTCGCAGGTCGACGGTAATGATTGGGTTTTAAAATTCCGGCTGGAGAAAATTTCCGCGGTGCGCAAACTCTCCGAACGTTTTCAAAAACCGGCGCACATGTTCAACGGCTGTATTCCGCTGCGTCCGGCGGCTGCCGCGTTACCGGACTGAATCTTCCCCGCTCGTTGCCGCAGTGCGGCGCGCGATACGCTTCCGGTTTCAACCGGCGCTGTTCCGTTCCGGCGCTTCGGTTTTCCCGTCGCCGAGTTCTCTTCGGCATGCACAATGGCCGTTTATCCACGCACGTTTTTCAACCCCCGGCAGGTAGCCCGCGTCGTGCATAGTTTTTTTAAGACGGATATTTCACTGTTCGGGTGAAATATCCGGGTTAGAAACCATCGACCGGGTGCGCTGCAGATCGTTTGGATTATCCTTCACTTGACGAACTGCCGGTATCCCCGGTAGAATAATGATGTCGGCCTCCGGTTGGCCGGAAAAATATGCGCTGAGGTGCGCGATGCGGGCGAATGTCGAAATAGATCAGGCCCAACTGCGGCTGGTATTGGAAGACCTGCAGTTGCCGGTGTTGGTTGAAGTTATGGATCCGTTCTGCATTATTTGCAAAACGATGAAAGAACGTTTGAGCGAAGTGATGCGCGGTTATGCGGGCAGGGTTATTTTTTTGCGCCTGGATATTAATAACGATTTGGTTAAAGAGCACTTCAAGGTCGATGCGGTACCGACGCTGCTTTATTTGAAAAAAGGGCAGGTCGTCGAACGGCAGATTGATTTCCCGGACAAAGAAAAAATACAAGAAGTTTTGGATCGCATCCTTGCAGCGTAACCTGCCGGCGCGCATGCCGCAGGCGCTGTTGTTTGAGGAGGTGGCTGGCGTATGAATAGGGATACATTTACGGCGGCAGTGCAGCAGGCCTTACTGCGGTCCCAGGAATTGGCGCGGCAGTACGATCATCAAACGATCGATGTTGAACATGCGATCGCGGCATTGGTGGAGCCGGATAAGAGCGTGGCGCGGACTCTTCTGGAACGCTGCGGTATCGCGGTAACCCATTGGCGGGATAGATTGTCGGCGGATTTAGGCCGCCGGCCGCGGGTGGCGGGCAGCGGGCAGTTGTATATGAGCGGCCGCCTGGAGTCTTTGCTCCAGAATGCCGCGGCGGAAGCGCGGCGGCTACAGGATGATTTTGTTTCAGGGGAACATCTGTTGGTTGCGCTCTGTGATGAACGCGGCGGTGCGGCGGCGGAATTGGTGAAAGAAGCGCGGCTGACGAAAGAGCGCTTATTGCAGGTTTTAGTTTTAGTGCGGGGAGGCGAAAAAGTGACTGATCCGAATCCGGAAGCGAAATATCAGGCGTTAGAAAAATATACGCGAGATTTAACGGCGATGGCCGAGGCGGGCAGGCTGGATCCGGTCATCGGCCGGAATGAGGAGATCCGCCGGGTGATTCAGGTGCTCTCCCGCCGGACGAAAAATAATCCGGTGCTTATCGGCGAAGCCGGTGTAGGGAAAACGGCGATTGTCGAAGGTCTGGCTCAGCGGATTATCGAGCGGGACGTGCCGGATACGCTGAAGAATAAAAAAATTCTGTCGCTGGATTTGGGCGCGTTGCTGGCCGGCGCGAAATTCCGCGGCGAATTTGAAGAGCGTTTGAAAGCCGTGCTGAAAGAAGTCGGACGGCGGCAGGGAGAAATTGTTTTATTCATCGATGAAATGCATATGCTCGTCGGCGCCGGCAAAGCCGAAGGCGCGATCGATGCGTCGAATATGCTTAAACCCGCGCTGGCGCGAGGGGAATTGCGCTGCATCGGCGCGACCACTCTGGATGAATACCGCCAGCAGATCGAAAAAGATGCCGCGTTGGAGCGCCGTTTCCAGCCGGTGTTCACCGCCGAGCCGTCGGTGGATGATACGATTGCTATCCTGCGCGGCCTGAAAGAGCGTTATGAAGTGCACCACGGGGTCAAGATAAAAGACGCGGCGCTGGTTGCGGCGGCGACGCTTTCCCACCGGTATATCGCCGACCGTTTTCTGCCGGATAAAGCCATTGATTTGATGGACGAAGCGGCGAGCCGCTTGCATATAGCCATCGAAAGCATGCCGCAGGAAGTCGACGAGATAGAACGGAATATCCGCCAGCAAGAAATCGAGTGCATGGCGCTGAAAAAAGAAACCGATGCGCAAAGCCGGGAACGGTTGAAGCTTTTGGAAGATGATTTGGAAGTACAGCGTAAAAAACGGGAAGATTTGAAAACGAAATGGCAGAGTGAAAAAATACTCATTGATCGGATTCGTCAGCTCAAAGATCAGTTGGAAAAAGTCAAACTCGATGAACAAAAAGCCGAACGGGAGGGCAATCTCGATTTGGCCGCTCAATTGAAATACGGCACGCTGATCGAATTGCAAAAAAAATTGAGCCAGGAAAGCGTCCGTTTGGAACAAATCCAGAACGAGACGAAAATGCTCAAAGAAGAGGTCGACGAGGAAGATATTGCCCGCGTCGTCGCGCAATGGACCGGAATCCCGGTGGCGCGGATGATCGAATCGGAAGTGCAAAAACTATTGCGTATGGAGGAGGCGCTGAAAAAGCGCCTGGTCGGGCAGGACGCGGCGGTGAGCGCGGTATCGAAAGCCGTGCGCCGCAGCCGCGCCGGATTGTCGGAAGGAACACGGCCGATCGGGTCGTTTATTTTCATGGGGCCGACCGGCGTGGGAAAAACGGAATTGGCGCGCGCCCTGGCGGAATTTTTGTTTGATGACGAGCGGGCGATGACGCGTTTTGATATGAGTGAGTATATGGAGAAACACAATGTATCCCGTCTGATCGGCGCGCCGCCGGGCTACGTGGGCTATGAGGAAGGCGGTACGCTGACGGAAGCCGTGCGCCGGCGGCCGTATGCGGTGCTGCTCTTTGATGAAATCGAAAAAGCCCATCCGGACGTTTTTCATGTTCTTTTGCAGGTTTTAGAAGACGGACGGGTGACCGACGGCCAGGGCCGGACGGTCGATTTTCGAAATACGATTATTATTCTAACCTCGAATGTCGGCAGCCGGCATTTGATTGATGAGCCGGATTACGACAAGGCCTGCCGGTCGGCGGAAGAGGAATTACGCGCTACCTTCCGTCCGGAATTTTTAAACCGCATCGACGCGGTCATCGTATTCCACCGTCTCAGTCCGGCGCAGTTGCGGCAGATTGTGGATATCCAACTGGCGCGGTTGGAGAAAAAACTCGCCGAAAAAAAGATTGCCCTTTCGCTGAGTGTTGCGGCAAAAGATTTACTGGGTCGTCTCGGTTATGATCCGGTGTACGGCGCGCGGCCGCTCAAGCGGTTGATTGAGCAAAAAATTACCGATGAATTGGCCGTGCAGTTGCTGGACGGGCATTTCATGCCGGGAGATACGATCGGCGTCGGTGTGGACAAGAAACAGGAATCGTTTGTGTTTGAAAAAAAGTGAGCGGTGACCGTTAGCGCGGGATACGCCAAGGAGGTATCTGTGTCAAAAAAATTCCGAATCGGGATGGTGGCCGGGATGGGGGCATTACTTATTCTCTCCGGGGGGGCGATGGCGATGGATTTGAAAAGCGCCGCGTTTCGTGAAGGCGGGATGATTCCGGTTCAATATACCGGACAGGGTAAAGACATGTCGCCGCCGTTATCCTGGTCAGCCGTGCCCAAAGACACGAAAAGTTTTGCGTTGATCTGTGACGATCCGGATGCTCCGATGGGCACGTGGGTGCATTGGGTGATTTATGCGATCCCGGCGGCACAGAGAGAACTGAACGAGGGGATTGCGCAGAGCGCTACGTTGCCGGACGGCATATTGCAGGGGAAAAATGATTTCGGTAATTTCGGCTATGGCGGGCCGCTGCCGCCTCCCGGAAAGCCGCATCGGTATTTTTTTAAACTATATGCGTTGGATGCGGCGATTCCGTTGTCGGCAGGCATGGAAAAGGCGGCAGTGGAAAAAGCGCTCAAAGGCCATATTTTGGGCGAAGCGCGGCTGATCGGTACCTATCAGCATCAGTAATCATTGCACAAAATTTCGGTAATCGGCAGGATAGGGAACGAAGCCGCGGAGGTTGAGCGATTCATGGTTGAAGCGGAAGTTTTGCTTTTTGACTTGGACGGCACGCTGGTTGACTCCAGCCAGGATATTGTAACCGCGGTTAATGCCATGCTGCGGTATATGGGGACGGTGCCGCGTACCTCGCAGGAAGTCGTTTCTTTTGTCGGCCACGGCGAGCGCGCGTTGATGGCCAGCGCGTTGGGAACGACTGAGCCGGCAGTCCTGGAACGGGCGTTAACTTTTTTTTCCGATTATTATGTGCGCCATCTGGTCGAAGAAACCCGCCTCTATCCGGACGTTATCGAAACACTGCGGTATTTGCATAAGCAAACCAAGTGTATTGTCACCAACCGTTCCCGTTCCTCCGCGCAGGTGATTGTGCGGGAAATGGGATTGGAAGAATATTTCGCGTGTGTCGTGACCGGCGACGATAGCAGCTGTGTCAAACCGTCTCCCTGTCCGGTCAATCGCGCTTTAGCTGGAATTGCGCATAACCGTCGCCGGACGATGATGATTGGCGATATGGATGTGGATATTCTGGCCGGCAAAGGCGCCGGCGTGCTGACCTGCGGGGTAACGTATGGCATCGGTTCCGCGGCTTCCATCGCCACGGCGCAGCCGGATTTCGTTATTGAAAATTTTTCTGAGTTGCGGGCGATGATTCGATGAGTGAGGCGATGGATGATGGATGACAGACGACACGCGAGATGAGAAAAAATAGGTTGCAAACCGCAGGTCGCAAGTTGCAAAAAGGCGAGGGACGCGAAGAGCAAGAACGCTGCAGACGGCAAAAAGCGAGAGACGAGATGCGGATATTGTTGGTCGAAGATGATAAGCGGATGGCCAGTTTTATAAAGCGCGGGCTGGAGGAAGCGTATTATATCGTGGATGTGGCGCCGGATGGGGAAAAAGCCTTATTTCTGGCGTCAAGCGCACCCTATGATTTGATTATCCTTGATGTGATGCTGCCGGATACCACCGGATTTTCTATTTGTAGGGAATTGCGGGCAAAAAAAATAGAAACGTTTATTCTTATGGTAACCGCGCGTGATGATATACAGGATAAGGTGCTGGGTTTCGAAACGGGAGCGGATGATTATTTAAGCAAACCGTTTGATTTTGCCGAACTCCTGGCGCGCGTAGCCGCGCTGCTGCGCAGAAAACATTTGGACAAGAGTCCCATCCTGAAGATAGCGGATCTGGAATTGAATCAGTTGACGCATAAAGTGACGAGGGAAAAGAAACTTATCGATTTGACGGCAAAAGAATATAGTTTGCTGGAATATCTTATGCTGCGCGCCAATGAAGTGGTTACCCGGACGGCGATAGCGGAACATGTCTGGAACGAAGATTTCGACAGTTTTACGAATGTTATCGATGTTTTTATCAGCCGTTTGCGCAATAAGATTGACCGCGGCTGGAAAGATAAATTGATTCAATCTTGCCGGGGCAAAGGATATATGCTGAAAGGGTAGCTATGAAAAAATCGTTCCGCCGCAATGTTCTGCGGGGTTTTGGGGCAATGGTATGTTTATGCGTTTTTTTAGGAGTATTCGCGTTCTTATCGGCGCTGAATATTCAAAAAGTTTTTCGCAAAATGATACGGGAAAATGTTGCGGCCTTGAAGGCGGCGGAAGAATTACAAATTGCTCTGTTGAGCCAGAAGGGGTTTGTAGCAAATTATTTTTTAAGCGGCGACGCGGTGTGGATTGAGCAGTTGGAAGTCACAAAAGCCGATTTTGCCTATTGGTTTACGCGGGCGGCAAAAACAGCGGTGACCGTAGTGGAAAAAGAGTTCATTGCAGCGATTGATGCACGCTATGCACAATATGAGCATGACCGCTTACGCGCCAAACAATTGTATGAAGCCGGTGATAGTACGGCTGCGAAACAGATGCTGCTCGTAAATATGCGGGATAGCCTGCAAGCGGTGTTTCAAAAATGCGAAGAGTTTATTTCGGTTAATGAGTCGATAATCGAGGAATCCGAATTGATCGTTCATAACAAGATTGCGCGGATGGTTGCGGCGATGTTTTTTGTTTCTTGGGCGGCGCTGACGTTTATCGGCGCGATGTTTATCCTGTTGGTAAGAAAAATTATTCACTCGATGGAACAGGTCAGGAAAACCGCCCGCTCGATTACCCTCACCACATTGAGTGGTCGGGTGCAGGATACTGGTTTGGAAGAGGAAACCGTTTTGCTTGCGCAATCGTTTAACGAGATGCTGGGACGACTGGAGCGTTCTTTCGAGTATATTAAGGAGTTTAGCGCGAGCATCGGCCATGAATTAAAAACTCCCCTGGCGATTATTAAGGGAGAAGCGGAAATTGCCCTGCGCCGAGAGCGGCCGGCCGAGGAATATCGCCGGGCGCTCTCGGTTGCGATTGACGAAGCGAACCGGATGATTCGTATCGTCGAGGATTTGGTTTTTTTGACCAAGCTCGATTATAATTCGGGTATTATTAAGAAGGAAAAGTTCGACTTCAGCGTTTTTTTTGCGGATATAGACTCTACTTCTTTT
>JAMWCB010000032.1:0-1150 GCA_023819605.1 Candidatus Omnitrophota bacterium | reverse complement strand
AGACGCTTGCCGCGCAAAAAAAAATATCCCTTTCCGCCGCGCTGCCGGAGCAGCCATTGTGCGTTAATGGAAATAAAGTGCATTTAAGCCGGTTATTTTTTAACCTTATCCAGAACGCGTTGAAATTTACGCCGGAGGGGGGCAGTGTGGAACTGTCCGTCTGCGCGGAAGGTGAAAAGATAACAATTTCGATTTCGGATACAGGCGCAGGAATTAGCGAAGAAGATTTGCCGCGGCTGTTTCAGCGGTTTTTTCACAAAGCGTCGTCGCAACCGGAAAGTGCGGAAGGCGTCGGCTTGGGGTTAAGCATCGCCAGGTCGATCGCGGTTTTTCACGGCGGCGATATTACGGTAAAAAGCCGTCCGGGAGAAGGTTCGACGTTTACCGTTATTTTGCCGGGCTGCAACGCGTGACGCTTCCCGCAGTTTTTTTGCATTTTTTTTTTTTTTCGGCGCGGCGCAGGCGCGCGCGTTGCTTGCGTTTGCGCCGCCGCGGTCAAGCGGGTAAAAATTACAAAAAATTAATCTTTGATTCACGGCCGGTTCATGCGTGTACGTATATAATTGAGGTGTGATGAGAAAAATATCCGCCTGCGGCGGAGCGACCGCCTAACGATCCGGCGGCGCGTCTGAAGCGTATTCGGCCGCTGTATGCCCTGGAAAGGAGGCTGTGATGAAAAAGATTTTGATTATTGACGATGAACCAAAAATCGGCCAATCGTATGTCCGCTTGCTTGCCGAGGAGGGGTATACGGTTAAATACGCGCTGAGCGCCCAAGCGGCGACCAATCTCATGATCCGGGAACCCTTCGATTTAGTTTTGCTTGATATCAATATGCCGGAGGTTGACGGTAAGGTGATGTATGAGGTGGTCAGGGAGTATGATCGGGATTTGAAGGTTATTGTTTCCAGCGTGCATTCGATTGAAGACCAGATTGTCGGCATCCCCGGAGCGACCGCGTATCACAATAAGGCCCAGGGCGTTGAGCAACTGTTGACGAAGATAAAAGAGGTTCTCGGAAGTGCGTGAACCGGTGGGTGGGAGTTCCTGGCCTATCCATAATCAACCGCAGAGGTGAATAGGTATGTATGCACAGGTGGAAGCTGTTTTGAATTATATGTTGTTTGGCAATAGCGTCTGGCGATACATC
>JAMWCB010000161.1 GCA_023819605.1 Candidatus Omnitrophota bacterium | reverse complement strand
ACACAGAATCCCGTCGAGTCGCACGGAACGTATCCGCTGCCGGAAGCGCAATTGGATCGTTTTTTATTGCAGGTATCCATGGGGTATCCTTCCCGCGCCGAAGAAGTCGCGATCCTGGACCGGCAAGGGAGCGATGTATCGCGGGAAACGGTACCGCCGGTGATCAGCACGGAGGATATCCTGCTGTTGCAGCGTAAGGTGGGGGAGGTGTATCTATCGCCGGATTTGAAAGGTTTCATTGCCGACCTTGTCGGCAAAACCCGCGTTCATCCGGATGTTCTGCTCGGCGCCAGCCCGCGCGGTTTCCTGGCTTTGTCTCTGGCCGGCCGGGCGATGGCGTTGATCGCCGAGCGCGATTTCGTCATACCGGATGATATTATCGGGATTATGACGTATGCACTGGCGCACCGGCTTGTTTTAAAGCCGGAAGCGCAAATTGCCGGAAAAAACAGAGAGGCGATCCTCCACGAGATTTTGCAGAATACCCGCATCCCCTTATGATGCGTTTATTGAGGAATCGATGCTGACGCGCCGCGCCGGCCACCTATTCATCGTCGCGTGTTTTTGCCTCATTGCCGCATGGGCCAGCGGTTCGATTTTTTTTTATTTCGCCTGCGCCTTCGTTATTTCACTGCTGATCACCGCTTGGTTATTTTCCCGGATTATCCCGTATTGTTTCTTTGTCGAGCGGGTTCTCGCGGAACGCGCCGTCGAAGGGGATACGCTGCCGGTTTGTTTGCGGGTGCGGGCGCGCCTGCCGTTGTTTGAATATTTTGAAATTATTGACCATTTTTTTCCGGAGAAGCCGGAAGGACAAGAAAAAAAATTTTTAGTCGTCGGGGTCGGCCGCCGGCAGATCGAATTAACCTATGTGGGAATTTGTGACCGCCGCGGATTGTATCAGATCGGTCCGATACAGGTGCGGGTGTTTGATCCGCTCGGGATTTTTTGTGTCGTGCGCCCGCTCGCCGTTTTTTCGCGTTTGCGGATTTGCCCGTTAATTTTCCCCGTGCGGCATTTTCCTTTTGTCCTTGGTTCGCGGGCGCCGCGGTTTGGGCGGAAAACGACGCGGATCAGCGGCGATTATGAAGAATTTTACGGAATTCGGGAATATCGCCAGGAAGACGGTTGGCGGCGCATTCATTGGCGGTCAACCGCCCGTCGGAATGAACTGATGGTCAGGCATTTCGAACAAAGTTCGCAATGGCGGGCGCTGGTAATCCTCGACGGGTATGCGCGGTATAATATCGGCGCGGATAAGGAGTCGGTTTTTGAGTATGGCGTGAAAGTTGCCGCTTCGGTATTAAACTATTTGTCGATGCGAAATGCGGAAATTGGTTTAGCCGTTTCTTCCGCGGCGCCGGTTTTCTTTCCCCTCGCGCAAGGATATAATCATTTTATGAATTTGTGGGACCAGTTGTCCACCGTGGCGGCCGACGGAGAAATGCCGTTGCATACATTTTTACTGCGCCATCTCAATATTCTTCCGGTTTTTTCTTCGTTGATTGTCATTTCCGCAGATAGTGAGTACCGCCTGCGCCACGTTGTGAAGATCGCGGCGGCGCAGCGGCATTGCGCGGTTATTCCGATTTATATCGATAAAATTTCTTTTCAGGAAGAAATGCTGTCCCGGCCTGCGCAGCCGCCCGGCCAGACGCCGCCGGCCGAGGGGTATCTTGTCCGTCGCGGCGCCGATTTGGAACAGGTGTTTTTCGGAGCAAACATTGTATGAACGTTTTGCGGATGTATCACACGGTTTCCAGCGGAGCGCTCTGCCTGCTTGCCGGCGTCGCGCTCCTGCCGATTATTTCGCTGGAAATGTTTTTGATATATTTTGTCTGTTGCTCCGCCGGATTCATACTGGCCAATAGTCTGGAAGGAAAAGCCGCTACGGCGCTCCAGTATTCGGTTGCCGTGCTGACGGTTGCCGGGTTTCTCGGCTACATCATGTTTTTTGGGCGCGACATGCTTTCGTTGCGGGTCAACTTGCGTTTTTTATGCGTACTCGTATGTGTCAGTTGTTTTGATCCGCGGCACCGCTATAAGTTTTCCGCGCTTCACGCCGAGGCGGCAACACTTGTTATTTTCTCTTTTTTTATACCGGATGGGTTGAGTTTCGGAATTCAACTGGGATTATTGTTTCTGACGCTGCTCGTTCTGGTGATGATTCTGCACGCTACCTTTCCGCAGCTCGCTCATACTGTTGTCGATGGGACGGCAGATCACGAATATACCGCAGACATAACTTTTTTTAAATTGTTTGCGGTGGATGCCGTTATGTTTATGTGCGTGTTTATGCTTGCGGTACCGATAGCGCTGGTCGTGCCTAAATTTGTAATCGGGGGAACAACCGAGCGTGAATTTCAGGCGCCGATTATTTCGCGTGTGCCGGCGGCGCGGTCTTTACCGGCGTTGATGCGGCGGCCGTTGGAATCGTTTATGAACCAGATTCAACGGAATCAGCGGGAAATATCTTTGCCGTTATTGCCTGCCGAGCGCACTAAGCGACTGCCGCATCCAAGTCCGCATCCAAATACCGTTACGGCGGAGAAGGCGGGCGCGCCGAACCCGGCATCTTCGGAGCAGGATCGGAAGGTGACGCTATCCGAGGATATGGCCGCTCAGTTCGGGCGGGAGGTGCCGGCGTTGAGCGAGGAGATGAGTGCACAGGTCCCGGTTCTGCCGGAGTCGGAGCCGGAGATGAATACTATGGTTATTATACCGGGCGGAACGATGGTCATCTCTATCGCCCAGGAAAAAAAAGCGGATAGTCCGACAAGCACTCGAAAGGATTTATTTTTAAATGGCCGGGTTATAGCGGAGGAGTATTCCGGGAATGTAGTGGCGCAGGCGGTTGAGCAGCGTTTACGAGCGAATCGTTCCGCGGAACGCGGCGAAAAGCCGGAGGCATTTACCGGCAGCGAGAGCCGCGGATCGGAGACCGCGGGTCAGGTAGGCGAAAGGGGTGAGCCGGGGGAGGGAACGGATGGTGTGGAGCAAATCGCCGCCGGCAGCGAGAGCCGCGGATCGGAGACCGCGGGTCAGGCAGGCGAAAGGGGTGAGCCGAAGGAGGGAACGGATGGTGTGGAGCAAATCGCAGCCGGCAGCGAGAGCCGCGGATCGGAGGCCGCGGGTCAGGTAGGCGAAAGGGGTGAACCGGGGGAGGGAACGGATGGTGTGGAGCAAATCGCCGCCGGCAGCGAGAGCCGCGGTAAAGAAGGAGCGCCGGAATCAGTAGAAGCATTCTTTGATCGTGCTGAAAATAGTTACGGGAGTGGTGCCGAAAACGAGACGGCGCGCAGCTACAAGAGTATCGCCGATTTTTTACCGCTTCGTCGAGATGATTCGTTGCCGGCGTCGCATAAAAATTTTCCGGTGAACATGCGGTATTGGAATTGGCGGGTAATCGGTATGGTCGTATTGCTCGTCATCGGCATGGGTTGCCTCGTACGCGCCCATTGCGTGAAAAATTTTTTGTTCGTGGGTTTGTTGTGTCGAAAAGTATCGGGGTATTTTAAGTTGCGGCGGTGGATGCTCACGAACGCACGATATGCGATAATCTATTTGTATCGGAATGTCCGGCAAACTTTTGGCGCAGCGGGTATCGATACATCCGGCAGTTTGTCGCCTTTGGATTTTGCGGCGGAAGCCGGGAGGCGTTATGCGGTGGTGGAGGACGAATTGCTGCGCTTGACGAATATATTCCATTATGCGCGGTACCATTATGCTCCACTGTCTTCTGCGCAGGTTCATGCAGCGGTAGCCGCGTTCAACCGCATAAAACAAGCGCTGTTGCATAATCCGGGGAATCCGCACCGTTATCCGTTGTGGGTATCCATAGCCGCGGTTCCTGGCGTCCCGCCACACATCGACGGAAAAAAACGCTGAACGGTTCAAAGGGATAAGCAGATTAATCGCGGGTTCGGCGTATGTGCGCACAGGAAACCGCAATGCCGCGGAATAATGGCGTGACTTTCGTTTGACACGTGCCGTTAATTTCTATATACTATTAAAGAAAATATATTATTTTATCCGCGCATCTTTGAAAACCCCGGCCTTTAGGCCGGGGTTGAAAGCGGAATTGCGGGATTCCGCTCAGATACCCCGGGCTTTAG
>JAMWCB010000031.1 GCA_023819605.1 Candidatus Omnitrophota bacterium | reverse complement strand
GGGAAAGGGCGTGTTTGTCTGTCCGACCCTCGCCGAGCAGGAAACGGCAATTCGGAGTGTTTTGGTGGATAAAATATTCGGCGCGGCCGGCGGGCAGATCGTCATCGAGGAAATGCTCAGCGGCCAGGAAGCGTCGATTTTAGCGCTCAGCGACGGGAAAACGATTCGGTTGTTGGCAAGCAGCCAGGATCATAAACGTATTTTCGATGGCGACGCCGGTCCGAACACCGGCGGTATGGGCGCCTATTCTCCGGCGCCGGCGGTCACGCCCGCGCTTTTGTCGGAGATCGAGCGCACGGTTATTGCGCCGATCGTGCAGGCAATGGCGGCCGAAGGACACCCGTATAAAGGTGTCCTCTATGCGGGCATGATGTTGACGGCCGCCGGCCCGCTGACGTTGGAGTTTAATGTGCGGTTCGGCGATCCGGAGACGCAGGTGCTATTGCCGCGGCTGCGCAATGACCTGGTTGACGTATTTCTGCGTTTGCATGCCGGCGCATTGGAAACAGTGCAATTGGAATGGGACCGCCGTTTTTGTGTCTGCGTCGTCGTCGCCGCGGGCGGCTATCCCGGTTCTTATCGCACGGGAGCGGCGATCAGCGGCTTGCCCGCGGCGGCCGCGTGCCCGGATATCCAGGTGTTTCATGCCGGCACCGAAAAAGACGGATCAGCGGTGCGCGCCAGCGGCGGCCGCGTGCTCGGGGTAACCGGTCTGGGGAACACCGTCGCCGCGGCGATTGAAAATACCTACGCGGCGGTAGAACTGATTAATTTTGACGGTATGCAATACCGCCGCGATATCGGCGCGCGCGCGCTGGCGCGCTAAATTTTTTACGAGGCAGGCAGGAGGGGTCTATGGCTCAGCAACAGGATATGCCGATACGCGTCAGTATTATTATGGGCAGTGAATCGGATACGGAAACCGTGCGGGAGAGCGCGGCGGTTTTGCAGGAATTCGGCGTCGGCTATGAAGCGCGCGTATTGTCGGCGCACCGCACTCCGAAAGAACTGGTCGCCTATGTGGAGGCGCTGCCGGAACGCGGCGTGCGGGTGGTGATTGCCGCTGCCGGGATGTCGGCGGCGTTGGCCGGCGCGGTGGCGGCGCATACGACGCTGCCGGTAATCGGTATTCCGATGGAAACGAAAAATTTACAGGGCATGGACAGTTTGTTGTCCACCGTGCAGATGCCGAAAGGGATTCCGGTCGCGTGCATGGCGTTGGGTAAAGCCGGCGCCCGCAACGCCGGTATCTTCGCGTGTCAGATTTTAGCGCTTCAGGATGAGGCCCTGGCGCAGAAATTGGTTCAATTAAAAAAGACCATGGCGCAGGCGATCGCGAATATGACCTTGATTTTATGAGTGCCACACGGATTATTTCCGTTCAGCCGGAAAATCCCGATCCGGAAAAAATCGCCGACGCGGCGGCGTTGCTGCGGGACGGTAAGCTTGTCGCGTTTCCGACGGAAACGGTTTACGGGCTGGCCGCGGTGATCAGCGATGAAATCGCCGTGGGTAGGCTCTGGCAGGTTAAGCAACGCCCGGAGGATAAAAAATGCACGATTTGCCTGAGCCAGCCGCTTCAGGCGGAACGTTTTCCCGTGCGGATACCGCCGCTCGGTTACCGGCTCATCGAGCGCTTTTGGCCGGGGCCGTTGACGTTGGTTTTTCCGGCAACGGATCAGGCGGGCAGCTATGGGTTCCGCATGCCGAATCATCCGGTGGCGATTTTGCTCCTGCGGCGCGTTGGTATGCCGGTGTACGCGCCGTCGGCAAATATTTCCGGCAAGCCGGCGCCGTTGAGCGCGGCGGATGTGCTGCGCGATTTAAACGGGAAAATCGCCGCGGTCATCGATGCCGGCCCGTCGCCGCTGAAAGTTTCGTCTACGGTATGCGCGGTGCAGGGGCAGGGGTATGAAATTCTGCGCGCCGGCTTAATTACCGCGCCGATGATCGACGCGGTGCAGGCGCAAAAGAATATTCTTTTTGTCTGCACCGGCAACAGCTGCCGCAGCCCGATGGCCGAGGGGATTATGCGCCAGCTTTTGGGTGAAGGCAACCCGGCGCGGGTTTATTCCGCCGGTATCGCCGCGTTCGACGGCATGCCGGCGACGGACAAGGCCGTCGAGGCGATGCAGCGGCAGCAAATCGATATTTCCGGGCATCGCTCGCGCCGTTTGACCGCGGATATGCTCCGCCGGGCCGATTATATTTTTGTTATGGAAGAACGGCACCGCCGATATGTGCTGCAGTTGGATGCCGGCGCCGCGCCGCGGGTATTTTTGCCGGCGGAGTTTGCCTTCGGGCCGCAGGCGCGCGCGGATATCCCGGATCCGATCGGCGGCGGGTATGAAGTGTATCGGGATGTCGCCGGGGAATTGCGGCGAATCATTACGGCAATTGTGGAGAAAATACGATGAAAATAGCGATCGGCAGTGATCATCGCGGTTACGCGCTCAAACAGGAATTGGCCGCTTATTTGCGCGGCAAAGGGCATCAGATTGAGGATTGCGGCACGCATGGGCAGGCGCCCTGCGATTATCCGGAATATGCGCAAGCCGTGTGCCGGCGGGTCATTGAGGGAAAAGCGGAGCGGGGAATTTTATTGTGCAATAGCGGTATCGGCATGGATATGGCCGCGAATAAATTTCGGGAAATCCGCGCCGCCTATTGTGATAATCCCGCGGCGGCGAAATATTCCCGCATGCATAACAACGCGAATGTGTTGGTGCTCGGCGCGGCGTTTGTCAAACCGGTGCCGGCCAAGCGTATCGTAGCGATGTGGCTGAAAACAGCCTTTGAAGGCGGCCGCCATTTGAAGCGGATCAGTATGTTTTCCTGTTGAGAACGGCCGGGGCAACGAGGAGGATCCATGAGTTTTTTGAAGAAAACCGACGGGCAGATGTATGCAATTATTCACGGAGAGTTGCGGCGCCAGCATGAGCATCTGGAATTGATCGCCAGTGAAAATTTTACTTCGCGCGCCGTGATGGAAGCGCAAAGTTCCGTTTTGACGAATAAATACGCGGAGGGGTATCCCGGCGCGCGCTGGTACGGCGGCTGTGCGTTTGTCGATGAAGCCGAGCAGCTTGCGATCGACCGCGCCCGGGAATTGTTCGGCGCCGAGCATGTCAATGTGCAGCCGCATTCCGGTTCGCAGGCGAACATGGCGGTGTATATGACCGTGTTGAAGCCGGGGAATCCGGTTTTGGCGCTTGATTTGGCCTGCGGCGGGCATTTGACGCACGGGCACCCGCGCAATTTTTCCGGATTACTGTATAATGTCCGTTCGTATGGCGTTGATCGCCGGACTGAGCAATTGGATTATGCGGAAATCAGGGCTCTCGCGCAGGAGCATAAGCCAAAATTGATTATTGCCGGCGCCTCGGCCTATCCGCGGACGTTGGATTTTAAAAAATTTCGTGAAATCTGCGACGCGGTGGGGGCATATCTGATGGTGGACATGGCGCATATTGCCGGTTTGGTCGCCGCCGGCGTGCATCCGTCGCCGGTGCCGTATGCGGAATTCGTGACCACGACGACGCATAAGACGCTGCGCGGCCCGCGCGGCGGCATGGTCCTCTGCCGGAAAGAGTTTGCGAAAAAACTCGATGCCGCGGTTTTCCCCGGCATTCAAGGCGGCCCGCTCATGCATGTTATCGCCGCCAAAGCCGTGGCGCTGCGCGAGGCGCTGAATCCGGCATTTAAAAAATATCAACAGCAAATCGTAAAAAATGCCCAGGCACTGGCCGCGGCATTGCAGAACGACGGTTTCCGGGTAATCTCCGGCGGGACGGATACGCATGTGATGCTGGTCGACGTGAGCAATCGCGGTTTCAGCGGCAAGGAAGCGCAGGAACGATTGGGTGCGGTGAACGTGACGTTAAATAAAAATTTGATTCCGTATGATCAGCAATCGCCGTTCGTGACCAGCGGGATCCGCATCGGAACGCCGGCGGTGACCACCCGCGGTATGAAAGTGCCGCAGATGCTGAAAATTGCCGCGCTGATCAATCAGGTTTTAAATAAGGATATTGATTTCTCCGAAAAAATCGCCAAAGGCGTGCGCCGGGAAGTCCGCGCGCTGATTCGCGAATTTCCCCTGTACGATTTTATATGAGAGCGGGTGCGCCGGTGAAGAAAAGGAAAAAATCGCTGCCGCGCGCAGCGAGCCGTCCGAGCTGGGATGAATATTTTTTGGATATTGCGCGCATTGTGTCGCAACGTTCAACCTGTCTTCGCCGCAAAGTGGGGGCAGTGATCGTTAAGGATAAACGGATCTTAACCACCGGTTATAACGGCGCGCCGTCCGGCATGGAGCATTGTGAAGATGCCGGGTGTTTGCGCGAGCAACTGCGGGTTCCCTCCGGACAGCGGCATGAATTGTGCCGAGCGCTGCATGCGGAAATGAACGCGCTGCTGCAAGCGGCGCAGTACGGTTTGAGCGTTAAAGACGCGGTCATTTATTGCACGACGCATCCCTGTGTTATTTGCGCAAAAATGCTGATTAATGCCGGGATTCGGCGGATTGTGATCGCGACGGAATACCCGGATGAGCTGGCCAAAGATTTTTTGGCGCGGGCACGCATCGAGGTGGTTGTTTTAAACACCGGCGCCGCCGGCTCGTCAGCGGCGCCGTTACCGCGTTGAACGCTGCATGCGTTAACCGGCGCGGCGCACGCGGGCGCGTTCTTTGCCGGTTGTCCGTTGGCCGTTTCGCTCAGGGCATATAAAAATATTGACATGCTACAATATTTAGTGTATTAAAGTATGTGTTATACAACAGCATGTATGCAAGGAATAATTAATGAAATGTCCTTTTTGCGGTTTTCTTGAAGATAAAGTGGTGGATTCGCGCGTTTCATCCGAAGGAACCGCGATACGCCGGCGGCGAGAATGCCTGGGCTGTGGGCGGCGCTATACTACCTATGAATATATTGAAAAAAGCGCGTTGATGGTCATTAAGAAAGACGGCCGGCGAGAGCCGTTTGACCGGAATAAAATTCTTTCCGGATTATTGCGCGCCTGTGAAAAGCGGCCGGTAAGCATGGAAACCATCGAAACGGTTGTCGATCAAATGGAGCGGTCGCTGCAGCAGCAATTCGATAAGGAAGTCCGGTCTTCGGATATCGGGGAAATGGTCATGGGCCGGCTGCAGAATATTGACGAAGTCGCCTATGTGCGTTTTGCGTCGGTGTATCGGCAATTTAAAGATATTAATCAGTTTTTAGGGGAATTAAAAGATTTACTGGATAAGCGACGGGGTGAGTAATCGCCGTGCGCGCAGCGGCGGGTTTTTCAACCGGCTAAAATTTTTTCGTGAACAGCGCAGTAAAAAACGATATAATATTTTTTCGATGTATGGATTGTGGAGCGGGTAAGGATACCGGAAAGTAGTTGGTCATGGCTTTGTCGGGAATTGTGAAAAAAATTTCACCGCATACGCTGTTGGAGTGGGACGGAAAAATTGCCGCGGTTTTTTATACGAGCGGCTGTAATTTTCGTTGCTCCTTTTGCCACAGCGGCGAGCTAATCCGTTCCGGCGGCGAGGGGATTTCGCCGCGCCAGATTCGGGATTTTCTTAAGTCCCAGCGGGATGCGCTCGACGGCGTCGTGATCAGCGGCGGGGAGCCGACAATGCATGCGCAATTGCCGCGATTGTTGGAACAGATCAAACAGGAAGGGTTGGCCGTCAAACTGGATACCAACGGGACTAATCCGGCCGCAGTGCAGGCGCTCATTGCGGCGGGGCTGGTTGATTATGTTGCCATGGATATTAAGGCTCCGCTGGAACGGCGGACTTACGAGCGCCTGGTTGAAGCGGGCGTCGATATTGCGGCATTGGAAGAAACCATCGCCGTGTTGATTCAGTCGGCGATTGATTATGAGTTTCGGACCACGGTCATTCCCGGTATATTGCTGCGGCAGGACATTCTGTCGATTGCGCAGCGTTTGCGGGGTGCCTGCCGGTATGTTTTGCAGCAGTTTCAGCCGGAAATAACCTATGCGCCGGCAATGCAATATTTAAGTCCGTATACCACCGAAGAGTTATGGGCGTGGGCAGAGCGGGCGCGCGAATATGTCGGCGAAACGTATGTCCGGTGCACCAGCCAAGCCGCTATGCCGGAACTTGCGCGGTAACTTGTTGAACGGCCAAATCATTCAGAGCCTGCCCCCATTGTAATCAATCAATTCTGCGGGTATACTCATCTATGTCGAGAGGCGGAAAATGCGGCAGGCGGCTTATTTTTCGGTTTTGCCGGAGGCGGTGGTGCGCTGCGAGTTATGCCCGCATCATTGCATCATTCGGCCGGGCGAACGCGGCGCATGCCGTGTGCGGGAAAATCAGGCGGGCGTCTTATATGCCCGCAATTACGGTGTAACTACCGGCATCGCGCTTGATCCGGTGGAAAAAAAAACGTTGGCTCATTTTCATCCGGGCGAATACATCCTGTCCGCGGGAACGTGGGGATGCAATTTGAAATGTTTTTTTTGCCAGAATTGGCGGATTGCGCAGGCCGGCGAGCCGGAATGTGCGCAAGCAATTACGGCGGCGGAACTGATCCGGCAGGCGCAGGCCGCCGGATCGTTCGGTATCGCGTATACGTATAACGAGCCGGCGGTGTGGTTCGAATTTGTCCGGGAATGCGCCCCGGCGGCGCGGCAGGCCGGCTTGGACAACGTGTTGGTGACCAACGGATATATTTGCCGGGAACCCCTGCGCGAATTATTGCCGTATATCGGGGCGATGAATATCGATATCAAAGCGATGGACGATGAATTTTATCGTCAGCGGTGCCGCGGGTCGCTGGCGCCGGTGCTGGAAACGATTATTACCGCAAAACAGCATTGCCATGTCGAATTGACGAACTTGGTTATTCCGACGCTCAACGACCGCGATGAGCATTTTGTGCGGCTGGCGGATTGGATATCCCGTTACGCCGGCGCGGATACGCCGCTGCATGTATCGCGCTATTTCCCGTGTTACCGCGCGGCATTGCCGCCGACGCCGCGGGAAACGCTGGAACGGGCGTACGCGTTGGCGCGGCGGAAATTAAAATTTGTGTATGTGGGTAATGTGTAAACGAGCACGAGAAGATGATGAAAAAGAACGGATTAGTGATCACCGCGGACGCGCATCAGATTTTTTACGATTATTACGGTAGCGGAAAACGGCGGCTCGTTATTCTGGCGCACGGTTTCTTTAATAGTAAAAAATCACCGCTGCTGCGCCGGCTGGCTGAGCAGATCGGCGGCGAATATGATGTGCTCTTGTTCGATTTTCGCGGGCACGGCGAGAGCGACGGGGTGTTTTATTGGACGGCGAAAGAATATCTGGATATGGAGGCGGTTTTGAAATGGAGCGGCGAACACTACGAGACGATCGGGGTTATCGGTTTTTCGCTCGGGGCGGTCAGTACGCTGATCGCCTGTGCCCGGCATGCGCCAGTCAGCAGCCTGGTTGCGGTCAGTACGCCGACACAGTTGAGCAAAATCGACGGCCATTTTTGGGATGTGGATTTGAAAAAAGATATTTGGGATACGCTGGCCGGAAAAGATCGCGGCGTCAGGGGCGTGCGTCCCGGCCCGTTTTGGTTGCGCAAGCACCGTCCGATCGGTTTGGTCGGCCGGCTTAAAACGCCGGTCTGTTATATACACGGCGCGGCCGATTGGGTAATCAAGCCGTGGCATGCCCGCGCCCTCGCTGCCGCGACGAAGTCGGAAAAAAGGCTGGAAATTTTACCCAAAGGCGGCCATGCCGAGCAGTTGCTCAAAACCCACGAGCGGCAATTCGTAAGTATTGTGCGGGATTGGTTGCAACAGACTCTGCCGGAACGGTGATTTTGCGTATGATTCGTCAATATACCGACTCCGCCATGTGTTTGCAGTGCAAGGGGTGTTGTTATTTTCATTCGCCGGCCTGGGCGCCGCGTTTATTGGCGCCGGAAAAACAGCAGATAGGCATGGAGCAGATGTCCGGCGCGCTGATCGAAGATTCCGGCAGGCTGCGCTGTCCGTTTTTGCAGGCGGCATCGCACCGCTGCCGTATATATCCGGCGCGGCCGTTGGAATGCGCATTGTATCCGTTTTTGCTTTCCCGGCGTAACGATACGTTGGATTTACTGGCCCATCGCGCCTGTGCGGTTGTTGCGGAAACGTATGATACCGCGGAGTTTTCTCTCTACGCCGAGTATCTGGAGACGGTATTGCGGGAACCGGAAATACTCAGCGTGTTGCAGCGCGAATACCATTTGTTTGTCCCCTATGACGACGCAGAGTTGATTGCCGTGCGCCGGGACATTTTCGGCGCCGAACAGGGCGCGCGGGCGGACGGCAGCATTTCCGGGCGGAACGAATGATGCACCGCGATGGTCTGCAGCCGTTGCGGCAGCGTGATTATGCGCTGCTCCGGGACTATTGCGCGCCGGCCGCCGGCATGCTCAGCGCGTGTCATCCGGTGGCGGTATATCTCTGGCAGAGCAGTTACCGGATCAGCTGGCAGCTGATTGCCGGCTGTTTATGCATTTTTTTTGAAGACAGCCAGGGATGTTTTCTCTATCTGCCGCCGTTGGGCGGAACGCTTCGGCGCGAGGTAATCGAGGCGTGTTTTGCGATTATGAATGCCCGCAACCGTAATCCCGCCGTTTCCCGCATCGAGAATATTTCCGCCGCGGAGCGTCCTTTCTATGCAGCGCAAGGCTTGGTGCTACGGGATAAGCAGCCGGAGTATGTCTATGCGCGGCAGGCGTTGGCCGAATTGCGCGGTAACCGCTATAAGTCGCCGCGGGCTGCCTGCAACCGTTTCCGGCGGCAATGGCCGCAGGCGGTGTTTCGGACGTATGCGCCGGATGACCGTGCGGGGTGTCTTGCCCTGGCTGCACAGTGGGTTGCCGCGCGGCGGGGACAGTGCGCGGACAGCCTGTATCAGGCGCAGTTGACGGATTTTCAGAGAGCGCTGGGCGATTTTTTTAAGCTGAGTGAACTACACGCGCAGCCGGGTTGGGTGGTCTGTATTGACGGAACGGTGCGGGCATTTTTGTTCGGGTACGGGTTGAGCGAGCGGATGTTCTGCGTTTTATTTGAAATCGGCGATTTGCGGTACACCGGAATCGCGCCGTATATTTTCCGTCAGGTGTGCGCCGGTTTACCGGAGTATGATTTGATTAATTGTATGGATGATTCATACCTTGAGTCGTTGCGCCGCGCAAAACAACGGTATCATCCGCTGCTGCTTAGCGCAAGTTATTTGGCGGTGCAAGCTCGGTGAAAATTTAGGCTCAGATTGTCGCATGTGCGTGTTTCTTTGTATGATATAATAATTCTATAGTGATGAAACGGCAGGAAAGGAGTTATGGCCATGATCGCGAAGGAATTGTTGGACATTTTGGCGTGTCCGTTGTGTAAGACCGCGGTTGAGATGCGGGGCGAATACATTGTGTGCCCTGCGTGCAGGCGTCATTATCCGGTGAGGGATGGCATCCCGACGATGCTTGTCGAAGAAGCTTTTGTGCCGCCGGCAGCGCCGCCACGGACGCAGTCATAATCTCATGAAGCGTAAAACGATAATTCTCGGCGCCGGGATAACCGGGTTAAGCGCGGGGATCGACACGGGATGGGATATCTACGAAGCGGCGGCGGAAGCCGGCGGCATGGCGTGCTCATATGCTTACGCCGCCGGCGAGCCGGCGGGGCAACCGTATTGGTTTGAACGAGCGGGGGGCCACTGGTTTTTTTTCCCGGATGAGCGTTTATCGGCATTTGTCCAGGCGCTTTCGCCCTTGCGGCGCTATGCGCGCAACGCCGCGGTTTTTTTATCGCCGCGCCGGCAGGCGATCGCCTATCCGCTGCAATGTCATCTGGCGTGTTTATCGCCGCGGGAGCGCGCGGCAGTCGAGCGGGAAACGGCTGTTCCGGTTTGCGGCAGCGCCGGCGATCAGCGTGCCTGGTTTCTCCAGCATTTTGGAACGACGCTGTGCGAATTGTTTTTTTTTCCGTTTCATCAACGCTATACGGCAGGTTTGTACCCGCGCTTGGCGCCGCCGGAGTTTTTGCGCACGCCGCGCCTGGGGCGGAACGACGGCGCGGCAGACGCCGGTTATAATAAGGTGTTTTTTTATCCGGAGGGCGGATTGCGCCGTTTTATTGCGGCAATGGCCGCGCGCTGCCGGATTCATTACGGCAAGCGGGTGGTACGGATCGACCTGCCTGAACACCGGGTTTTCTTTCAGGACGGTTCGGGGATACGTTACGATCGGCTTATTTCTTCACTGCCGTTGCCCGTTATGCTTTCCTTAACCGGGGCAGCGCCGGAATTCGGCCCGGCAGATCCGTATACATCGCTGCTCGTGGTTAATATCGTCGCGCGGCGCGGCTGCGCCTGCCCGGCTGAACACTGGATGTATACGCCGCATGCGCAGAGCGGTTTTTACCGCGTCGGTTTTTACAGTAACGTGGCGTCAATGTTTTTGCCGCGCGGCGCCGATCCCGCGGCAGTGAGCCTGTATGTCGAAAAAGCTTATCCCGGCGGCACGGCGCTTTCGCCGCGGCAGATTGCCGCGATTTGCCGCGAAATTACTAACGAACTGAACGATTGGGGATATATCGACGCGATCGTTGCGCTCAGTCCGCAGTGGATCGATTGCGCCTATTGTTGGTCTTTTGCTGGTTCAGCCTGGAAAGATGCGGCGCTTTCATTTCTGGCCGGACAGGGAATTACGCAATTGGGAAGATACGGCCGCTGGAATCGGCAGGGCATGAGCGACTGCCTGCGCCAGGGATTAACCGTCAATTGCGCCTGGCAGAACTATTCTGCGGGCGAACCGCGGCGGTTATCTCCGGCGGCGAGTGCATTGACAAGCCCGAATTGATGTGTTAGTGTAAGAGGGAACGGATAATGGAATAACCGTCGTAAGGATGCCATGGATATGGATCTCTATCAAATTATTCAGAAAGCCGTAGAAAAACAAGCCTCAGATATTCATTTCGCCGTAGGATTGCCGCCGATTTTTCGTTTTAACGGCCAATTGCTTGCTTTGGAAGAATGCCCGCCGCTCAGCGTCAGCGATACGGAAACGGTTATCCTGAAAATGCTGAACGACGACCAGAAGAAAAAATTAGAGCAGCAGCATAGTTTGGATTTAACGTTCAATTTTATCGGCCGGTTTCGCGTGAACATTTTTCAGGAGCGCGGTTATTTAGCGGCGGCTTTGCGGGCGATACCGTTTGAAGTGCCGTCGATTGAAAAATTGAATTTGCCGCCGCTGGTCGCGGAATTGGCGCGGAAGCAGCGGGGATTGATTTTGGTCACCGGCCCGACCGGCAGCGGCAAGTCCACGACCTTGGCCGCGATGGTCGATTTGATTAATACCGAGGAAGCCGATCACATCATTACCGTCGAAGACCCGATCGAATATATCCATCCGCACAAAAAGAGCGTTATTCATCAACGCGAGGTGCAGGTCGATACGCCGTCGTTCAGCCTGGCGCTGCGCGACGCGCTGCGCCAGGATCCGGACGTCATCCTCGTTGGCGAAATGCGGGATCTGGAAACGATTTCCATCGCCGTGACCGCGGCGGAAACCGGCCATTTGGTCTTCGCGACCCTGCACACGGTGGATGCGGTGCAGACGATTGACCGGATCATCGACGTTTTCCCGGAGGCGCAGCAATCGCAGGTGCGGTTGCAGGTCTCTTTAGGGCTGCAGGGAGTGATCTCGCAGCGTTTGATTCCCCGCGCGGACGGAAAAGGGCGCGTTGCGGCGATCGAAGGTCTGGTAGTCACGCCGGCAGTCGCGAACCTGATTCGGGAAAAAAAGACGCATCAGATTTACTCTTTGCTGGAAACCGGTTCGCGGGAAGGTATGATCAGCATGAATCAATCGTTGGCCGAGTTGTGTAAAAACCGAATCGTGCGCATCAATGACGCGCTGACCTATTCGGGTAAACCGGAATTGTTGAAGAGGCTTTTGTTGTAGCGATGGAATTAGAAAAATTGTTGGCATTGTCCAATGAGCGCAACGCGTCGGATTTGCATATTGTCTGCGGCACCTCGCCGGTGCTGCGCATCAACGGAGAACTGCTGCCGATCGAAGGAATGGACAAAGTATCGCCTCAGGGCGCGCGGGCGCTGGCCTACAGCATGCTCAATGAGGAACAGATCCGTCTGTTTGAACAGGAATGCGATCTGGATTTTTCTTTCGGGGTGCCGGGGTTGGGGCGCTACCGGGTGAATTTGCATAAACAGCGGGGCAGTGTCGGTATATCCATCCGGCGGCTGGCCTCGACGATCCGCAGTATCGCCGATCTCGGCCTGCCGGAGATTGTCCGTTCGTTAGCGATGGTCGATAAAGGGCTGGTGCTGGTCACCGGCGCGACCGGCAGCGGGAAATCGACGACGCTGGCGGCGATGATCGACATCATTAATAGCGAGCGCAAAGCGCATATTATCACCGTGGAAGACCCGATCGAATTTCTCTATGCGCACAAAAACAGCATTATCGAGCAGCGGGAAGTTTCTTCGGATACCCGCTCGTTCGCCAGCGCGTTAAAGTACGTATTGCGCCAGGATCCGGACGTCATTCTCGTCGGCGAAATGCGGGATTTGGAGACGATCAGCATCGCGATTACGGCGGCGGAAACCGGGCATCTGGTGTTAGGCACGCTGCATACGACCGACGCCGTGCAGACGATCGACCGGATGATCGACGTGTTTCCCTCGCATCAGCAACAGCAGGTGCGTATTCAGGTTTCGCTGGCCCTGCAGGGGGTCGTCTGTCAGCAGCTGCTGGTCAATAAGGAGCGTACGGGGCGCGTTCCGATCGTGGAAGTGATGGCGGCGACGCCGGCGATTCGGAATTTGATCCGGGAAGGAAAAACCTTTCAGATTTATTCGGCCTTGGAGACCGGCGCGAAGAGTGGCATGCAGAGTGTGGATATGGCCTTGGCCGACGCTGTCCTGCGCGGCCAGGTAACCGAAGAAAGCGCGGCGATGAAAGCACGCGACATTGAAGGCTTGAAGCGGCGCCTGGCGAAATTTCACGAAGGGTCGGGGTGATGGCCGCTCCGGAGCGCAACAAAAAGAAACTGGGGGAATGCCTGGTCGAACGCGGGCTCGTTTCCGCGGATCAAATCGGCAAGGCGCTGGAAGAACAGAAAAAATCCGGATCGCGTTTGGGGCAAATGCTCGTCGATCTCGGATTTTTAAAAGAAGAAGATTTGATCGTCACGCTTGCTCAGCAGTTAAATCTCGCCCATATCGATATTTCCGCCTATCGTTTGAAATCGGATATTATCCAGCTGATCCCCGAAAAAGTCGCGCGGCGGTATGAATTGCTCGTTTTGGAAAAGATGGGCAACAATTGCACTGTGGCTATGGCCGATCCGCTGAATGTGTTTGCCATCGACGAGGTGCAGCGTTTGACGCGCTGCCGGGTGGAACCGGTCATCTGCGCGCGTTCGGCGCTCCTGCAGGTTTTGGAAAAAGCTTATAAGGCGGCGCCGGCTGAGCCGGAGAAAGCGGCGGCCGCCGCGCCGGAATCGTCCGGCCGCGCGGCGGCGGAGCCCCGCGATTTGTCCGCTGCCGGCGGGCAGGAAGTGATGGAATTGGTCAACGAGATGGTCCGCAGCGCCGTTATCGCGCAGGCCACGGATATTCATCTGGAGCCGGACGAAGAATACGTGCGGTTGCGCTGCCGGGTCGACGGCTTTTTGCGGGAAATCGGCGCATACCCGAAGGATATGCAAGCATTGATTATTTCGCGGATTAAAGTTTTATCCGGCCTGGATATTTCCGAGAAACGGGTGCCGCAGGACGGCCGGTTTCGCTTTGAAATGGAAAATAAAGAAATCGATCTGCGCGTTTCCACCCTGCCGACGGTTCTGGGCGAGAAAGTGGTTATGCGGGTTTTAGATAAGAGTATGGTCGCGCTGGACATGGAGAAACTGGGGTTCCGGCCGGATGATTTTGAAAAATTCAACGAGCTGATTCACCGGCCGTTCGGAATGATTTTGGTCACCGGCCCGACGTCCAGCGGCAAAACGACGACGTTGTATTCCGCCCTGAACACCATCAACACCGTGGATAAAAATATCCTGACCGTCGAAGACCCGGTGGAATACCGGATGAAGATGATCAATCAGGTCCAGGTTAATCCCCGCGCCGGACTGACCTTTGCCGCCGGCCTGCGTTCTTTTTTGCGCCAGGATCCGGACGTGATTATGATCGGAGAAATACGCGATTTGGAAACCGCCGAAATTGCCGTGCAGGCGGCGCTGACCGGTCATTTAGTGCTGAGCACGATTCATACGAATAATGCGCCGTCGACGGTGACCCGCCTCATCGATATGAAAATCGACGCGTTCCTGGTCGCTTCCGCGGTGGTCGGCATACTCGCCCAACGCCTGATCCGCAAAGTGTGCGCCGACTGCCGCGAAGCGTACACGGCTTCGCCGGAAATGGTCCGTACTTTGGGTCTGGATATAACCGGCGCGGTTCAATTATACCGCGGCCGGGGTTGCGCCGCCTGTGGTAAGAGCGGGTATCGTTCGCGCATTGGCATCTATGAACTGATGGTGGTCAACGACCGGATGCGCGAATTGATTCTGCGTCAGGAATCGGCGGTGTTGATCAGCCGCGAAGCGCGGGCGCAGGGCATGCGTACGCTGCGCGAAGACGGTTTGCTCAAGGCGCGGGAAGGCGTGACCAGCGTGGAAGAAGTGCTGCGGGCGACCGCGGAAGACACGAAAGGCTGAACGCATGCTCGGCAAAGGCTCGTTAAAAAAAAGCATTCGTACAAATTTGATGATTGCGATTCCGCTGCTGACGACGATTTTGGTCTTCGGCGCGTTGATTTACGTCGATTATATCATTAAATTATATTTTGTGCGTTTGGTCAATGACGAGGACGTGCTCTTGTTCAATCAGGTAGTCGCGATCCTGCAGCGGCAAATCTGGATTTTTTCAGGCGCGGCCGGCGCGATCGGCTGGGTGTTGGCGTACGCGATAACGTTTCCGATTAAACGGTTGACCGAGACGGCGCGCGGTGTAGCGACCGGGGATCTGACGAAATCCGTGCGGGTCGATTCCGAGGATGAAATCGGCATGCTCGGGCAATCGTTCAATTCCATGGTTTCTTCGCTCAACGAGCAAATCATCGAGAGTATGCGCGGCGCGGTTATTACGATTAATATGAACGGTATTATTGTCACCTTTAATAAATCAGCGGAAATCATCCTCGGCTACTCGTCGGAAGAAATGGTCGGGAAAAGTGTTTTTGATGTATTCGATCGGCAGGGAGGCAACCGGCAATTGCGCGAAATTATTGAGGGCACGCTTACCCAGCAGCGCACGCGGGCTTCCCAGGCGATCGCGATTACCGCGCGCGACGGGCGAACGGTGAAAATCGATATTACGACGGCGCTGCTCCGCGATAAAAAAAATACTTTTTTGGGTATTGTCGTTACCTTTAAAGATTTAGAGCAGGTGCGCCAGATGGAGGAACAGATCCGGCGCACCGATCGGCTGGCGGCGGTGGGCAGCTTGGCCGCCGGCGTGGCGCACGAGATTCGTAATCCCTTAGGCTCGATTAAAGGATTGGTGCAGTTGCTGCAGGAGGATTTGCCCGGCGCGGATAAAAAATTCGCCTATACCGAGGTTATCGTCAAAGAGGTCGACCGGTTAAATAAAGTGGTCGAAGAATTGCTCGATTTTGCCCGGCCGGAACAGCCGGAAACCGCGGAAGGCGAAAGCGTCTGTGTGAACAGCGTGATCGAACAGACCGCGCAACTCGTCGAACATGATTCGCTGCATGCCCATGTGCGGATTGCGCGCCTGTTGCCGGCCGGTTTGCCGCCGGTGCGGGGTAGTGCGAAGAAATTGCAGCAGGCGTTCCTGAATATTATTTTAAACGCGATCAACGCTATGCCGCAGGGAGGAACGTTGACGATCGAAACGGCGTATGCCGCGACGCAGGGCGAAGTCCAGGTCAGGTTTCGGGACACGGGCAAGGGCATCCCGCTCGACGTGCTGCCCAAAATTTTCGATCCGTTTTTTACCACGAAAAACAGCGGCAGCGGTTTAGGGTTGACCGTAACGCACCATATTATTTCCGCGCTGCACGGCAAGATTGATGTGCGCTCCGGCCCGGAAGGAACGGTTTTTACGCTGAATTTCCCGGCGCAGCCGCAGAGGGAGCAGGTCTGATGGTTCCGAGAATTCTCATCGTCGACGACGATCAAAGCTTTCGTTTCGTGCTGGAAGAGACGCTGCGCAAGGAGGGCTATAGCGTCGCGGCCTGCGCCGGCGGCGGACAGGCGTTGGAGCAATTTTCCCGCGAACGTTTCGATGTCGTCACGCTGGATATTAAAATGCCGGATATGGACGGGTTTGAAGTTTTGCGCCGGATGAAAGCGCAGGTTCCGGAGCAGTTGATTTTGATCATTACCGCCTTCGGCGGCCAGAAAATCGCCGTGGAAGCCGTGCAAAAAGGCGCGTATGATTATTTTACCAAACCGTTTGAACTTGAAGAATTGCGGGTAGTGATTCGGCGCGCGTTAGACCGCGAACGCGTGGGCGCGGAAAATATCCGCCTGCGCCGGGAGTTGGAAGGCAAATACGATTTCGCGGAAATTATCGGCAACTCCGGAAAAATGCGGGAAATTTTCGCGTTGATGCGCAAGGTCGCCGCAACGGATGTGACCGTCCTGATCCAGGGAGAAAGCGGCACCGGCAAAGAATTGGTGGCGCGGGCGATTCATTACCAGAGCGCGCGGCGCGAGTATCCGTTCGTCAAAATCAACTGCGCGGCGATTCCGGACACGATTTTAGAGAGCGAATTATTCGGTTACGAGCGCGGCGCGTTTACCGACGCTGCTTCCCGGAAAATCGGGAAATTCGAAGCCGCGCATCAGGGCACGATTTTTCTCGATGAGATCGGCGATATGAGCGTGTCGACGCAGGCCAAGGTCTTGCGCGTCTTACAGGAAAAAGAATTTGAACGGCTGGGCTCAAACGCGTCGGTGAAAGTGGATGTGCGGATTATTGCCGCGACGAATAAAGATCTGGTGCGCGCCGGCAAAGAAGGGCAATTCCGCGAAGACTTGCTCTACCGGATTAATGTGGTGCCGTTGTATTTGCCGCCGTTACGCGAGCGGCGCGAGGACATTCCGTTGCTCTTCGATCATTTTATGCAGCGGTTCAGCCGGGAAATGCACAAGCCGATCCGGCATATCGCGCTCGACGCCATGGAATTGTTGATGAATTATCATTGGCCGGGGAACATCCGGGAATTGGAAAATGTTTTGCAGCGGGCGATTGTTCTGGCTGAGCAGGAAATGATCAGCAAAGACGATTTGCCGTTGTTTATTCGTTCGTACGACAAAACCGTGCGGCAGCCGCAGGAGCGGGCTGATTTTTCAAAGTCTTTGCGGGATATGGTGCAGGAGATAACCGCGGATGTGGAAAAGCAGCTGATCATCCAGGCGTTGGAGCGTACGAATTGGAACCGCACGGACGCGGCGCGGTTGTTGCGCGTCAGCCGCAAAGGTCTGTTTAATAAAATGAAACGCTACCAGTTGCTTCCCGGGGAGGCCTGAGATGCCGGTTTTTGCATATAAGGCGCGCGATGCGGCGGGGAAAATCGCCGACGGCACCATGGAGGCGCCGCATAAAGGCATTGTCGCGGATAAATTGCGCCAGATGGGATTTCATGTGGTCGGCATCAGCGAACAAGCGGCGGCGGCCGGCGGCGGGGTGTTGGAAGGCGATTTGCTGGAAAAGTTTCAGCGGGTGGGCACGCGCGATTTGGTTATTTTTAACAATCAGCTGGCGACGATGATCAGTTCCGGCATGACCTTGATTTCCAGTCTGAACGTGTTGGGGCAGCAGATCGAAAATAAAAAATTGCAGCAGATTATCCTGGCGGTGCGCGACGACGTCGAACGCGGCAATCCGTTTTCCGGCGCTTTGGAGAAATATCCGCAGGCTTTTTCGCCGCTGTTCGTGAACATGATCCGGGCCGGTGAAACCGGCGGCGCGATGGACGTGATTTTGCACCGGCTGGCGATTTTTTCCGAACAGGCGGAAGAAATCCGCAATAACGTCAAAACCGCCATGACCTATCCGTTTGTGATTTTGGTGGTTTCGTTGAGCGTTATTCTGTTCCTGGTTATGGGTGTTTTCCCGAAATTCGAAGCGATGTTTAACAGCATGAATGTGCCGTTGCCGCTGCCGACGCAGATTTTGCTTAATCTCAGCCATTTTTTGCGTTCAAAATGGCCGGTGCTCTTGGCTTTGATAATCGGCGGTGGTATCGGTTTTTTCCGCTATGCCGCGACGCCGGCCGGCCGCTATGTGGTTGATTTTAGTGTATTACAGGTGCCGGTATTCGGGGAAATTTTGAAAAAAGCGGCGATATCCCGTTTTGCCCGCACCCTGGGGACGCTGGTCAGCAGCGGCGTGCCGCTGCTTCAGTCCCTGCGGATTGTGGAAACGACGGTCGGCAATGCGGCGATGGCGAAAATCGTGGTTACCGTCGCCGACAGTGTGAACCGCGGCGAAAGCATGTCCGCGCCGTTGCGGGAAGCAAAGCTTTTTCCGCCGATGGTCGGCCATATGGTGTCGATCGGCGAGGAATCCGGAACGCTGGATACGATCCTCAATAAAATCGCGGATTTTTATGACAGCGAAGTAACCAGTATGGTCAAGCGGTTAAGCGCGGTAGTCGAGCCGATTATGCTGGTTTTTATCGGCGGCATGGTCGGCTTGATTGCTCTTTCGTTGTTTTTGCCGATGTTCAGTTTAATTAAAGTAATGGGGTGATTTGAGTAAAAAAATACACTCTTTGTGGGTTATTGGGTATAATATTACTCAATTTTTATAAAAAACTGTAAAGAAAGGAGGTTTTTTTGGCATTTTTTTTGCTTATATTTTTTTGAACCTGAAAATACCTGCAAGAAAGGAGTGGTATATGGGGAGAAAAGAACGGGGTTTTACTTTAATTGAGTTGTTGATTGTTATCGCGATTTTGGGAATTTTAGTGGCTTTGATTCTGCCGCGCTTTACGGACGTTCGCTCGGATTCGAATACCAAAGTTTGTGTCGCGAATATCCGGGGGTTGATTTCCGCGATGGCGACCTATGAGACACGGGCGAATACCGATGTGACCTGGGGAACGACCGGAACCGTTCCGGATTTAGTGAGTTGGGGGTATTTGTCGTCGGAGCCGAAATGCCCGGCAGTGCCGGGGTCGGCGTCTTATGTTCTGACGACCGGCGCTGGCGGCGACGCGGCGACCTGTCCGAATGTGGCTGACTATAGCGATCATCATTGGCCGTGAAATTTTGTGTAGGGTGGGATGTTGTATGACGCTGTTGAGTCTGGGAAGGAGGCAGGGCGTGATGAAGGTAAAAGGGTTTACGTTGATCGAGCTGTTGATTGTTATTGCGATTCTGGGGATTTTAGTTGCCTTGATTCTGCCGCGGTTCAGCGATGTGCGGGCTGACGCGAATACGAAAGTATGCGTGGCGAATTTGCGCGGTTTGAATTCGGCGATGGCGACGTATGAAACACGCCAGAACGTCGATGTGACCTGGGGAACGACCGGAACCGTTCCGAATTTAGTCAGTTGGGGATATTTGGCTTCCGAGCCGAAATGCCCGGCAGTGCCGGGGTCGGCATCGTATGTTCTGACGACCGGCGCCAACGGCGATGCGGCGACCTGTCCGAACGTGGGGACGTATTCGACCCACGTTTGGCCGTGATTGTTTGCTCATCGCGACGGACGGTTGAATAAAATTGCGTGGACGGAACGATCTTCCGTCCACGCTTTTTTTTTGGTATAATGCCCCCACGATGCATGCGGAAAAATATCTTCATCTGCGGCGTTTTTTTTGTGCGGCAGCGCAGGTTAGTTCCGGAACGATCGAGTTGCCGGAAGCGGAAGCCGCGCATGCCCGCCGCGTGGTGCGGGTGCGGCAGGGAGAATATGTCGCGGTTTTGGACGGTGTGGGCAAGGAATATCAGGGGACGCTCGCCTATGCCGCGGAACGCGCGTACGTCGAGGTCCGGCATATGGAAGTGTCCGCGCCGGATACCTGCGCCGTGACGCTGGCCGCGGCGTTGCCTAAGCACGGGAAATTTGAAGGTATCGTCGATGCGGCCACCCCATTGGGCGTGCGGGCAATTATTCCGCTGCTCACCGAACGCACGGAAATAAAAATACGTCCGGCGCAGGAGCAGGAGAAACTCAAGCGGTGGGAGGCGGTGGCGATCGCCGCATTGAAGCAATGCGGCCGCCGTTTTTTGCCGGTGATTGAGCCGCCGCGGATTTTCGATCAGACGTTCTGCCGGCGGCTGCAGAGTTCCGGGGCAACGGTGCTTATGGCGACCCTGCAGGACGGCGCGGCGCCGCTGAAGCCTGTTCTGCAGCGGCAGCCTGCGCCGGCGCAGGCGGTACTGCTCATCGGCCCGGAAGGGGATTTTTCGCCGCGCGAGACGGTTTTCGCGCGGGATTGCGGCTGCGCTTTGGTGCGCTGGGACGGGGCGGTGTTGCGGTGTGAGGCCGCAGTGTGCGCTTTGTTAAGTATGGTGCGGTATGAGTGGAGTTTTTGATCGACAGGACAGTTTTTTTAAAAGTTTATTTAAAACCGGCGCCGGCCGAATTTTATTGGCGTGTTTGATTTTCGGTCTCTACGTGCTGGTCGTGGTGACCTTTCGCGCGGTTCCGATACGGGAATCCGCGCCGCCGGATCAAAAAAAATACACTAATCTTTATTTGCAGCAGTTTCTTGCCGGATATCGGTCCTATCAGCAGGATTTTGATGTGGAAGATATTTATTTCGGTGAAAAATTCCTTTCATTCCGCCTGAATTTAAAATTAAAACCCAAGGCCGATTATCTGGTCCGGAAACTCGCCGGAGACATCATCACCAATTTAAACGGCGAGTATCCGGAATTGGAATTGATCCGGATTGAATTTTCCCGCCGCGAAGAAGGCTTGA
>JAMWCB010000030.1 GCA_023819605.1 Candidatus Omnitrophota bacterium | reverse complement strand
GAGCACGCCTTGATCCCCGTACATCTGCACATCCAAAAACGCGTCCCGGATCCGCCGGATATCGGCAACTTTGACCCCGGTGCCGACCGCGCCCATCGACAACTGAGTCGGTTCCGTGGCAACCAACGTCGCCTTTTGCCGGGAATACCCTTCCGTGTTGGCATTGGCGATATTATGCCCGATCGTCTGCATGGCAATTTGATAGGCACCCATTGCCCGCGCGGCAATATTCAGCCCTTCGGAAATTCCCATGTCCTGCTCCTTTCCGGCACTTGCCTATGCCCGCCCGTCACAGACGGCGCAACCGGCTCGGTCCATTGTCCCCTGCCGGGTATAGCTTCCGTCCGTTCGGCGGGGAGTCAAGTATAAACGTATCTGCGCATGATTCTGCCCCTGGAGCTTTTCCAAAAGCGTTACATTCGCATCATTGATTTGTTTTAATTCCTGATGAATACTGATCAGCTCCTGCCGCATTTGGCGCAGCGCTTGAGCCGTTTCCCCAGGCGCAGATGCCGCGAGTGTGCCGATAGTTATATCCGGCTCGCCGGCGGCCGGCCGGTATTGGCCGCACTGCCGCACCTGCCGGCGCCAGGAGCGCTCCAAGGTGGTAATTTCATGCAAAACGAGCGCCTGCCGATCCATAATTTCTTTTAAACGGCCGCGATTCCGCACCGCCAATATCTGCCGTTCTTCCTTTGCCAAAGACAGTAAATCCTGATAACAGCGCACCTGGCTGCGTATAAGCTGGCATATTATTGTCAAATCCGATAGTTCCATCGCTGTTCTCCCGCCGGCGGTGTTCCGGCAGTAACTCTGTTCACTTTTTCTTATCGGCAGAATTCAAAAAAACTAAAGCCCACGCCGGCGGCGCCTCAACGCGCGCCGGCTTGGATATCCCGCACCAACTGGCGGTACATGATTTCCGATAGCCCCAACGATCGGTTCCGGCAGGTTTGTTCCGCCACCGCTTCATCATGTAATTGCTGAAATAATTCCTCGCCTGCCCCGCCGCCGCTCAATCCACTCTTCACCACGGTTTGCCGCATCGCTTTAAACATTTGCGACAGGAACAATGCCTCAAAATCCTGGCACGATTGCCGCAAACGCGCGGCTTGCTGCGGCTGCAATTCCGCCGCTGCGCCGGCGCCCGGCACAGCAACGCGCTGCGAAAGATGCTTCAAAGCCTCCTGCAGCTGCTCCGTTTGCGCCGGCATCATTGACGCGGCGTGATCAACCACCGTTATTGCCTCCGGCGGCGTCTAAACGCTGCTCCCCGCCGCTCCCCGCGCAAAAAATCATTTCCCCCGATGTCTGCGGCAAAGCTGAAACGAACACATATCCTTGTTCCGGCATAGCGGCCTCCTACATAATAATTAACTCTGCCTGCAAAGCTCCGGCTTCGCGCATTGCCTGAAAAATTGCGATCATATCCCGCGGCGTCACCCCCATCGCATTGAGCGCGTTGGCCACATCGCCGATATTGACGCTCTGCGGCATAACCATTAACCGTGCCTGCTGTTCTTCGACCCCGGTCTCCACCTGCTCGGCGGCGACGGTTTCTCCGGCGCGGGCAAACGGCGGCGGCTGGGATATTTGATAGCGCGATTTTATTTCGATACTGAGATTACCGTGTGAAATCGCCACCGTGGAAATCCGCACATGTTCACCGGCAACAATCGTTCCAGTGCGTTCGTTCATGACAATACGGGCGGCCGCGTCCGGGGTGATTTCCACACGCTCCAGTTGCGCGATCAAGCCGATGACATTATCGCGATACTGCTCGGGAATCGCCACCGTAAGACTGCCGGCATCGACCGCCTGCGCCGAAACCTGCCCTTCGAACTTTTCACTGATCGCGCCGACGATCCGGTCGCAGGTGGTAAAATCCGCGTTTTTCAAACTAATCTGCAGCATATTATCCTGAATAAACCGCATCGGCACCTCCCGCTCGATGAGCGCGCCTTGCGGAATCCGGGCCACCGTCGTATGATTGCGCTGTACGGTATTTCCTCCCGGGCCGCCCGTGCCGGCCACAAAGCCGCCCAAAGAAACTGGCCCCTGGGCCACCGCATACACCGCGCCGTCGGCGCCGGCTAACGGCGTCATCAGCAGCATCCCGCCCTGCAGGCTTGTCGCGTTACCCAGCGAGGATATCGTGCAGTCGATGCGGCTGCCTTCGCGGATAAATGGCGGCAAGGTGGCGGTTACCATGACTGCCGCGACATTTTTCACGCTCAGCTCGTTTTTTGAGATGGAAATTCCCATTTTATCCAGCATGCTCACAATGGACTGGAAGGTAAACGACGCCGCGCTGCTGTCGCCGGTGCCGTTGAGGCCGACGACCAAACCATAACCGATCAATTGGTTTTCCCGCACGCCCTGGACATGCGCGATATCTTTTAAGCGAACCGCCGCCTGCGCCGGCGCGGCGGCTAAGTCCACGGCAACCGCGCCGAGCAACACGCTCAGCATAACGGCTAACCCGGATAATTCACCAGGAAGGTGCAATATGCGGGCTAATTTTCCTCCCGTTAAAATGGCCATACCTTATCCCCCAACCATTGCAGGACGCCGCGGCGCTGCTTGTCGCCGATCGCGCCCTTGCCCAAGTACGATATTTTCGCATCCGCCACATTATATGAATAGACCGTATTATTCGCGGAGACATCTTCCGGACGGATAATCCCGCGCACGACAATAATCTGTTCCTCCGCGTTTACGGCGACGCTCTGCCGGCCTTCGATCACAAAATTACGATTCGGCAATATCTCCATAACCCGGCAGGTCAGGCGGGCGGAAAAAGTATCATTGCGGCTGGTTGTACCGGTGCCTTTAAAATCATGTTTTGCGCTTAATTTCGCCTGCGGGAGATTACCGCTGTCGGCGCGCTGCGTGCCGGCGTCGCCGCCGGTAAAAATTTTCAACAGTCCCTTAATACTAAACCAGCTTTCCACTTTATCGTCGATGGTGGAATTTCTGCCGGTGGAGGTTGACGCCGTGCTTGTCGCGCTGGATTGTTCACTGATCAACACCGTAATAATGTCGCCCACCCGCCGCGCCCGTTGATCGACAAAGAGCGTCCCCAAAGAACCTTCGCTGTTCCACAACGAAACAGCCGACGCCGGCGTCGCTCCCTGTCCCAGCATGATCAATGCGCTGAGCACCATACTTCCGACTCTGAACACCTTCATGACTCCCTCCTGCGCGCTCCTGACCGCTCTCGGCTCCATCCTGCCGCGCGTTTTGCCGCCGCTCACCGCACAATGCGCACCAGCGTATCGGAAACAACCTCCGCCAATAATTCCTTCTTCGAATCGATATTCTGCACGCGAATAATATCGCCGACGCTTCCGTTTTCTGCCGCCTGGACTTTCATCATGATCCGCAACGCCGGGGTCTCCAGCTGGGCGTTGAGTATCTGCCGCCGGCTGACCAGCGGAATTTTTTCCAGCATCCGTTCCTGAATTGTCTGCCCGGCGGCGATCGGCAGGCGCGCCCGCCGGCCGTGAAATTGCGCCGGATCCTGCACGCTCCCGCCGCTATCTTTGATTTCTTCCCGACGAAGCTCTACGGCGGCGGCCGTCAACGGCCGGCCTTTTTCAATACGCTCTTTCGCCACTAAGACCGTGCCGAACCGGCGCACATTCAAAATCAACGGGACTGTCTGCGCCGCGTCCGCGTTCTGAATCCGCATCTGCATAAAAATTTTTCCCAGCCAGTCATTCGTTGAACAATTTTTGACTTCCAACGTATATTCGCCCGGCGGAATAGCCACGTCCGGCGGCTGACGCTCCACGCCGATCTGCACATCGCTTGCCGGCCAGGGCAGCCGTTGCCGCACATATTCTTCGGCAACCGCAACCAATTGCGCGCCGCTGATATTTTGCGCCGCCGCGGTCACACAAATCTCCTGGGCGCCGGAGAAAACCAATGTTGCCGGGTCAAACCCGGCCTGCCGCAGGCGAATTTTGATATAATCGAGTTTAATCAGCCGACGGTTGCCCGGCTGCGGCGCTGCGCCGAGGTCCAAAGTCTCGATTTGCGCTTTCGCGGCGTCATTGGATCCGCCGTCGACAACCGCAATATCCCGCAACCGCAAAATCGGCGCGCCGACCGATGCCTGCGGCAAACAGCAAATTCCGATCTCCGACATCGCCCATCCGATTTCCCCGCTGACCGCCATATACGCGCATACAGCAATAAGCACCGCGGCCGGCCGCAATGTTCTGATCGTATAACGCCCCCTGTTTTTTTCACCACGCATCGGTTATCCTTTCCCTTACCTGCGGATGGTCGCCGCCTGCCGGAGCATATCGTCGGAGGCTTGAATGGTTTTCGCGTTCATTTCATACGCGCGCTGCGCCACAATCATATTGACCATTTCTTCGACTACCTTCACATTCGACATTTCCAAAAATCCCTGCGCGAGCGTCCCCACGCCTTCCGTACCCGGCATCGCCACGGTCGGAGAACCGGACGCTTCCGTTTCTTCAAACATATTTCGGCCTAAGCTCTTTAGGCCCGCCGGATTGATAAATTTCGCCAACTCCAGCGTGCCTAAATTTTGCGGCGTCGTTTCCCCGGAAATAACCGCGGTCACCGTGCCGTCCATGGCAATACTGACTTCCTGGGCGTTGGTGGGAATCGTTATTTCCGGCTGCACGATAAAACCGTCGGAATTCACCAAGCGGCCTTCCGAATCGATTTTAAACGCGCCGTCGCGTGAATACGCCACGGTCCCGTCCGCGCGTTGAATCTGAAAAAACCCGGCACCCTCGATGGTCATATCCAGCGGATTCTGGGTCTGGATGAATTCCCCCTGGGTGAAAATCTTCTGCGTCGAAACCGGTTTGGTGCCGTGGCCGACCTGCAAGCCGGTGGGGAACTGCACGCCGGCGGCGGCATCCGTGCCGGCCGCGCGGATGGTTTCATATAACAGATCCTGGAAATCCACCCGTGATTTCTTAAAACCGGTCGTATTGACGTTGGCCAAATTGTTCGAAATAATATCAATCGCCATTTCCTGCGCTTCCATGCCAGTCGCCGATGTATAGAGCGAGCGAATCATAACTTCCCTGCCTCCTTTTGCGCAAAAACGCATTCCCTACATTACCGCGTGCGTCCGACATCATTTATCGAACGGCGTAACGACTCATCCAAATCCTGCAGAACCCGTTGATTCAATTCAAACGCACGCTGCAACTCCAGCATCTGAGTCAGGCTGTGAACCGCCGAAACACTGGAAGATTCAAGCATGCCGCCGCGCACCTGCGTATCCGCCGGCGCACTCAGCACCGTCACCGCGCCGTCCGCCGGCGCAAAAACATTGCCGCCTTCCCGCTGCAACCGGTACGGTTGCTCAAAGGACACCAGCCGCAGACGATTGACGGCCGCGCCATCCACCACCACCGCCCCCTCGGCGGTGATGGAGGCGTCCGAACCATTAATCGTAACCGGCCCCCCTTCCCCCATAACCGTATACCCCTGTTGTGTCGTCAATTGTCCCTGCGGATTCAAAACAAAATTGCCGCTGCGCGTATAGCGCTCACCCTGCGGCGTCTGCACCACGAAAAAACCCTCTCCCTGAATCGCCACATCGAATACGTTCCCGGTATGCATCAACTCTCCCTGCCGCGCATTCATCTCAACGGCATCAATGCGCACACCGCCGCTGATTTGGCCAAGCTCTTTCTGAAATATATCCGGAAATGATTTGAGCACCGCCACATCGGCTTTAAAACCCACGGTGTTCACATTCGCCAAATTATTTGCCAGAACATCTTGCCTGGCCAACAAGGATTCCAACGCAGAAGCGGAAATGCTCATCGCCCGATTAATCACCGGCAGATCCCTTCTCGTTTTCCCGACCGGCCAACTCGCGCGCCTGTTGCAGCAACGCCGCTCCCAACCGTTTACCGGCAATGATCTCGTGCAGCGCTTCCACAAAAAACCCTGTCTGCTTATCCGGCGATTCGACTGCCTGTTTGCCGTTCATCGCGTACTCCTTGGTTAATAATTAAATCTGAACATACTAAAATAAGCACATAGCGTGCCATTGTTTCCGGCTTAACGCAACATGTTTTATTTGAAATAGTTATAAATTAGAATTAAATTAATATCACTAGATGTGGGGAAAAATTTTCCCCAGCGGCGCGGAAAGAAATCTTCTCAAGATCCAAAATAACCGGTTATGGAGAAACGGGAGGAGCGGAAACGGGTTCGGCGGGGTCAATCGGCAAAAAAATCGTAAACGCGGTGCCGCTGCCCAACTCACTGGCCACGCGAATAATCCCCTTATGGTTTTCCACGATGTTCGCCACAATGGATAATCCCAAACCGGTTCCCGGCGAATTATTATCGCCGCCGCCGGTCACGCCCTTGGTCGTGAAAAAAGGATCGAAAATTCGTTCCCGCACTTTTTCCGGCATGCCGTAGCCGGTATCACGAATGATCAGCTGGACATAGTTCGGATTTGTTTTATCCCGCAGGGCTTCGAGAAAAATTTTTTTCTCCCGCTGCGGATCCATCGCTTCCATGGCATTTTTCATTAAATTAATCATCACTTGCGATATTTCTCCCGGCGAACAGCAAATCAGCGGAACTTCCCGTTTGATGATCTCCACGTCCACCCCGGCATCGGATAATTTCTTTTTCATCAAAGAGACCGTTTGGGCGATTAAATCTACCAGATCGGTTTTTACATGCCCTTTAATCCGGTTCGAGCGCACCAGTCCGAGCAACCCCTGCACGATATGCTCTCCCCGGCCGACCAGGGTCTGCACCATGCAAAGAATTTCATACATCTGATTGAGGTCATTTTTTTCCAAACAGAGCTGCACATACCCGCCGATCATTCCCAGGATGTTATTAAACTCGTGCGAAATCCCCGCCGCCAGCGACCCGACGGCGGACATGCGGGCATTGGCGACCAACGCGTCCTGCGCCTGCTGCAATTTCCGGTTCATCGTGCGCAGTTCGTCGCGATAGCGTTTCAACTTCAACTGGGCATTAACCCGCAACTTTACCTCTTCGCCATTGAACGGCTTAACAATATAATCGACTGCGCCGGAGCGGAACCCGTTCAGTTTATCTTCCAGCGAATCCATGCCGGTGATCAACAACACCGGTATTTCGCGAAAACGCTCGTCTTCATGGAGCTGCCGGCATACTTCAAAACCATCCATGCCGGGCATGCGCACATCCAGCAGCACAATGTCCGGTTTTCCCGAATCGACCAGCGGCAGAACCTCCGTGCCGGCGGCGGCATTGATAAATACCGCGTCGGCGCTCAACGATTCAAGAATCCTGCGGAGCAGGCATAAATCGGCCGCATTGTCATCAGCAATGAGAATATGGGGCGCACGGCAATCGTTCATGGTTTAGGTTTCTCCCAAGGCTTTTTTTATCGCGGAAATGACCCGCTCATGCTCGAATGGCTTGACGATATAATCCGTCGCGCCGGACCGGATCGCGTCCATCAACAATTCCCGCTGGTCAATAGCGCTGATCATCACGACTTTCGCTTTACGGTCAATCGCTAAAATTTCCTTCAACGCCGCGATGCCGTCTTTTTCTTTCATCACGATATCCATCGTGACCACATCCGGCTTTAATTCCCGGTACTTATCCACGCCTTCCCGGCCGTTATTGGCTTCGGCGACAACCTTATATCCGTGGAATTCCAGGATATCTTTAATCATCAGCCGCGTTATCGGCGCATCGTCGACAATGAGCACTCTGCGGGACATACGTTCCACCCTCCCTCTTAAAGCACCTTTGATATCATTTGAAAAAACGCTTCTATGCTCGCCTGCGGCACAATAAACATATTACAACGCATATCCACTTTCACGACCCGGAATTTACTCTCGATAATCATGATCTCATCCATAGCGCCGGCCACCGTTCGGATGTATTCCTGAAAAATCGTCCCGGCAAAATCATGCACGACTTCCGGCGGCGACGGCTTCATTTTAATCTGTAAATCCGCCGAAAAAACGTTGGATATTGCGCTGGCCAATACATTGCCGATCTCCTGAATGGCGCTGATCGTGTATTCATTGAATTCTTTGGTTGTCCCGGCCGGCCGCCGCAACAACATATCCGCCAAGGCCATACTATCCTGCGCGTCGACGAAAAATAAAAATTTACACGGCATATCTCCCTGCAGATCGATAAAGGCTCCGACAATGTCCGTATAATTCTCGGAAATCACGGTAGAAATTTCCGAAATATCCCCCACGTACGCCCGTTCCATTTCAATATACGCGCCGGTTTTAACCATTTTCGAAAGAACCTGCGACGACTTATCGATGCTTAAGCGCGCAACTAATTGAATCGCGCGGTCCGCTACATCTCTGCCATTCTCCATCATCAATACTCCTCCGGCTGACCGCCAAATATTTCACAGACAACTTTACCCGTCGAAACATCAAAATTAATTTTATACCCGCGCTCACCGCCGGTTTTATACGCGATAATTTTTATCCCATACTGCGCCAAGTTCCGCCGCACGGCGACTTCGTTTTCATTGCCGATATTTTGCGTGACATCCGGCAGGACTTTTGCGCCGCCGAAAATCTTTGCCGTCAGCGCCGGCGGTTCCAAGCCATGCGCGGTTTTCAATTTATACATCATTTCCGCGATGCCGGTATCGGCATATTTTGTTTTTTTCAATGACGCCTTCGCCGCCGCTTGTCCGGCTGCCGGCATCATTACGTGCAGCAATGCCCCCACGCGCCGTTCCGCGGCATATACGCACACCGCCACGCACGAACCGAGGTTAGTCCGCAGAATCGCCGGCGCGGCGGCAACTTTTAAATCGGCAATCCCGACAATCTGAACGTTTTCGTCACTATGCATCGGCCGCTCAGGACTCCTTAATGATGGCGATCGGATCGAGAATCAGGGCCACCGTGCCGTCGCCGAGGATCGATGCGCCACTGATTCCGTTGACTTGCGAAAAATGCTCGGAGAGCGACTTAATCACGATTTCCTCCTCCCCGATGAGCGAATCAACCATAACCCCGAGTGTATTATTGCCGTCGGTGATCACGACGATTTTCACCTTCTCGCCGGCCCCGTCCGCGGTGCGGTCGCCGCGAATCTTCATCACCACCCGCAAATCAACGAGGCTTAACACATGCGAACGCAGTTTCACCGCCGGATTGCCGTCCACGGAGTGAATTTCTTCCTGCGCGGCACGAATGATTTCGGTGACGGCGTCCAACGGAAACGCGTAGGTCTCCGTGCCGATGCGTACCAATAACGCCTGAATAATCGCCAGGGTCAGCGGAATCTTCAGGACAATCGTCGTCCCCTTGCCTTTTTCCGTTTCGATATCCACCGCGCCGTTGACGCTGTTGATCATCGTCTTCACCACGTCCATGCCCACGCCGCGGCCGGAAAGATTGGTCACTTTGTCGGCGGTGCTGAATCCGGGCAGAAAAATCAACTCGTACTTTTCCAAATCGCTCATGCGCTCGGCCTGTTCCGCGGTGATCAACCCTTTTTTAATCGCCACGCTGACGATTTTTTCCTTATCCAGCCCGCGGCCGTCATCGGTCAAGGAAATCCAAATCGTATTGCCTTTATGCGCCGCTTTCAACAACAGCGTTCCTTCCTCCGGCTTACCCTGCGCGCGCCGCGCGGCGACATCTTCGATGCCGTGGTCGATCGCATTCCGAATCATATGCGTCAGCGGATCGCCCAGCTTATCGACGATATTCTTATCCAACTCCGTATCTTCGCCTTCAATATTCAAATTAACCTGCTTGCCCATATCCTTGGCAATATCGCGCACAATCCGCTTAAACCGGGTAAACACGCCTTCGATCGGAATCATCCGGGTCTGCATCACGCCGGACTGAATATCCGACGAGATTTTTCCCAAAGAACTGGTCGTTTCGTCGAGCATGCGGATGCGGTTGATGATATCATTCCGGCAGATGTTGCTTTCTAAAAACTGCAGATGCTGCGCCAAATCGTCCAGCTCTTTTTGAATTTTCCGCACCATTTCCTCGGACCGGCTTTGTCCGGCGACGCCGAAAAAACCTTTCACATCCTTAGTGATGCGGTCGGCGTTGTTTTTTACTTCTTTGATCGACTGGGATATTTGCCGTTGCCCGGAAACATCTTTTTCAAACAGCGAGACCAAACGGGCAAATTGCGCCCGGGCAATGACCAATTCGCCGGAAAGGTTCATCAAAGTATCCAGCTTTCGCGCGTCAATACGTATCGTCGATACTTCAATCGGCGCGGCATTTCCCACCGCTTCTTTTTCAGGAACTTTGACCGTTTCTACCATACCATCCCCCTTTTTCATCATTGGCGCATCCTGCGCCATTTCCGCCACCGCCACAGCCACCGCCGCCGGCTGCCGGTGCGCCGCAAGCAGGCTCTTGTCAATCCGTTCTACCGACTGAATACGCACCCCGTCCACCAGCAGCAGTTCCCGAATTTTTCGTTCTTCCCGTACTGTCGCAAACAGCAACGCCGCGCATATCGCATCTTCTCCCACCCGGTCCAGCGTATCCATATCCGGACGCCAGGCAATAATCTGTCCTTCCTGTTCCAACCGCTGCTCACAGAGTAATATTTTCATACTCTTGAGCGGAATGCCCGATTCCAGCTCAAACGCAATATGATAAATTTCCTGTTCACTATCCGGGCTGTCCAGCGCCAACGCCTGTTCCGCTGGCGTTAACTGCGCAAGGTCAATAACGACCGGAACCAAGCCGGCCGGCCGGCCTTCGCCGGAGGAAGACGGTATAACCGGCGCTGCGGCCGCGGCAGGCGGTGCCGGCGGCCGCGCGCCGCTTACCTGCGTACCTTCACGGTCTTTTTGCTCTTTAAGCTCCCGTTGACATCGATCCAAGCGCTCGCAGAGCGCGCCGATTTCCACCACGGAATCCTTACCCTTGCGTAAAATCTCCACGATATCTTTGATCGTATCGATGGCCTCGAACATCAGTGTCACGCGTTCCGATTCTAATTTCCAACCGGTTTCGCGGATAATCGCGAAACTATTTTCCATCCGGTGGGCGATTTCTTCGGCCTGGCGCACATGCACCAACGCCGAAGAACCTTTAATCGTATGCACAATCCGGAATAACTCGTGAATCGTTTCGCGCGCCGCGCCGGTGCCGGGAAGTTCCCGCTCGTAGGCCAGCATTTTCTCATTAAAATCCAGTATATTCTGTTCGGTCTCCACCAGATATTCTTCCAAATAACGCCGATTGACGCCCACCGCGGGGAACGGCGAAGAATTTTTCATGGCTTCCGGCAAACCGGCCGCCGCCGGTTCAGGCCTCGGCGGCGTTGCCGGGGTTGCCGCGCTGGCGGCGCCGGACAGGGCGTGAAACTTTGCCACGCAATCATCAACCTCATGCCGTTCTTCGTTGAAGGTCCGCAGGCTGTCAAAAAGCTTTTCCAGCCGATCAACCCCGGCGAAGAGCACATCGATAATATCCTGCGTAATCCGCACTTCCGCATTTTTTATTTTCTGCAGGATGGTTTCCATTTCGTGGGTCAGGCGGACAACCCGCGAAAATCCGATAAACGAAGCCGTTCCTTTAATCGTATGCGCGGCGCGAAACAGCGCATTCATGTCCGTATCCGGAATCTCCTTGCCGGCCTTTCCCGCATTTTCGGCCTGCAGTAATTTTTCGTTGAGCACCTGGAGATGCGACTCGCTCTCGTTTAAAAACTCGGACACCAGCTCGCGCCGCTCTTCCGGGCTCATATCATAGGACATTTCAGACATCCGCGCCGATCCCCCGTTTTTTCTGCACTAACTCGTGCGCCAGCTGTTTCCACCGCTCAATCCGCCCTAATGTTTCCGTAACAATCAACCGAATACGGTCGATCCGAAACGGTTTTATGATAAAATCACTTACCCCGGCTTCCAGCATGCGGGTAATCGTTTCCAAGGTCGGATAGCCGGTCATGATAATCACCTGCACAAACGGATTAAGTTTTCTAACTTCAAAAAAAAGCTCCGTGCCCTGCATTTTCGGCATCATCACGTCAGAAATAATCAAATCGACGGGATGTTCCTGCACGTATTGCAACGCCTCAATCCCATCCGAGACGCCGACCACGTCCACTTGTTCGCTGGACAACGCTTTCAACAGGATATCCCTCATTAAATTTTCATCGTCGACCACCAGCACGCGCCGCATGCTCATGCCAAGCCCCCTATTTTCATAATCGTCTTCGCAACCTCGGAAATATCGACCTCGATATCAACCGCCCCCGCGTCGCGGGCCGCTTTCGGCATGCCATAGACCACGCAACTCTCTTCATTCTGGCCGATCACATACGCTCCCTGTTCATGTAAGCGCCGCAAGCCCGCCGCGCCGTCTTCCCCCATTCCGGTCAGGATTACCCCCAGCACCGTCTCGGAAAAATACTGGGCAACCGACTCAAACAGCACGTCGCAGGACGGGCAATGCCCGGATACTTTTTCCTGTCCGGCAATCCGCAGCATCAGCCGCGCGCCGGCTTTATGCAGCCGCATCTGCACGCCGCCCGGCGCCAGATAACAAATGCCGGTTTCCAGCAAATCGCCGTCGGCCGCTTCTTTAACCCGCATCCGCGACACTCCGGCCAGGCGATCCGCGAAGCTTTTTGTAAAGCCTGGCGGCATATGCTGCACCCAGACGACCGGCGGCGTCTGCGGCGGCAGCAGGGGAACGACTTTCATCGTCGCCTGCACGCCGCCGGTCGACGATCCCATTGCGACAATCTCTACCCGCCGCGTTTTCACCGCTTCCGCGGGAGCGGCCGGACGGGGAGCAGCTGCCGCGGCTCCTGCCTGCGTCCGCCGGGATAATTTTTGAAATTTCGACCGCAGGACAATAAACTTTATTTTCTTAATCAGTTCCTGCGCTACTTCTTTCAAATTAACTTCCCGCGCCGGTTTTAACAAAAAATCAACCGCCCCCCATTCCAACGCTTTAATCGTAACGCTGGCGCCTTCCCACGTCAAAGAACTGAACATAAATACCGGCAGCGGACATTCCGCCATAATTTTCCGCAAAGCTTCCAACCCGTTCATCACCGGCATTTCGCAGTCAAGGATTAAAATGTCCGGCTGCAATTGCTTGACCAGGGCGATCGCTTCCAACCCATGCTGCGCAGCTCCCACTACCTGCAATTGCCCGTCCTCTTCGATTAGTTCTTTGAGCATCCGCCGCAGGAGCGTTGAATCATCCGCGATGACAATCCGTATCATAATCCGTAATCAATACCCTTTACTGCTGCTTCCGATAAATGCCGCCGTAAATATACTCCATCGGCTCGTCGATATTATTCAAATTTTCGGAAAGCCCGATAATTAAATAGCCGCCCGGACGAAGAATCCGCTGGAGCATATGCAGCACCTGCTCTTTCATATTCTGATCGAAATAAATCATCACATTTCGCAAAAACACCACATCAATATCCCGGTGCGGGAACACGTTTACCAAATTATGCTGCTGAAAAACAACGGCATTTTTTACATTCGGCACCACTTCGTAGATCGCCGTGCCTTCCGGATACGGCGCGCTGCTCAGCGCTCGAAAATAACGTTGCCGCAATGCCTGGGGCGTGAAACGCAGGCTTCGTTCCCGGTATTGGCCGGCGCGGGCGCGGGCGAGCACGCGGCTGTTCACATCCGAGGCGTATACCGTACCCCTCCAGCCGGGACGGTTTTTAAAAAATTCCTGTAAGGCAATCGCGATCGAGTAGGGTTCCTCGCCGGTTGAGCAGGCCGCCGACCAGACGCGCACTTCGCGCTGGACGGAGGCGCGGTATTCACAGACGCGCGGCAACACCTGCTCGAAAAAATAGTTAAATTGCTTCGTATGCCGGAAAAAATACGTTTCATTCGTCGTAATCGCGTTGACGAAAAATTCCACTTCCGCGGCATTGCCTTTGCGCAGGATCGCGACATACGCCTCAAACGACTTCAGGCCCAATTCATCCAACCGCTTGCGCAGCCGATTGATGACTAACTTTTTTTTCGACGGGCGCAGGTACACACCCGTCAGCTCGTACATAATTTCCCGGACCGCCGTAAACTCGCGTTCGGTGATCTCGATTTCCTCGTTCTTGCACAATAGCGACTGTTGCTCACCCACGGCGCATTCTTCTCCCGGCGGCCAACCTGTGCTACGCCGCGGCGTTTGCCTTTTCGCTGTCCAATTTTACCCAGGAAACCAAGCCCTGGAGCAACTCCACCTGCTGCGTCATCTGAGCCGCGCCGTGCGCCAACGATTCGGCGGCCGTCGCATTGGATTCGGTAATCGACGTATTTTCTTCCATACTTGCCGCCTGCTCTTCCGTAGCGGTGGAAATGGTCTGCACTTGCTTGGCTACCGTGCCGATATCTTCGACGATCTTCTTCAGGCTGTCACCGGAAGCCTGCAGCAATTTCGAGCCGTTCTCGACCTGGCCGGTGCTGCCTTTGATGAGGCTTTCGATTTCCTTCGCGGACGTCGCGCTCCGTTCCGCCAACTTGCGCACTTCGTCGGCAACCACCGCAAATCCTTTGCCGTGCTCGCCGGCCCGCGCCGCCTCGATCGCCGCGTTTAAGGCCAACAGGTTGGTCTGATCGGCGATATCCGCGATAATCATCACCGCCTCGGTAATCTGCGCGGACGTGCGTTCGATCGCGCTCATCGCTTCAACGCTTGCCTCCATCGCCTGTCCGGCTTTCTGGGCGTTTTGCGCGGTGTTTTGCGCGACTTTATTCGCGTCCGCGGCGCTGCTGGAATTAGCTTGCACCGAACCGGATAATTCTTCGAAACTTGACGACTGCTGGTGCGCGCCGTCGGATATTTTCTGCGAGGAAGCGGAAAATTCCTGGGTTAAATTGCTGATATATTCCGCGGCCCCTTTTATCTCTGAAATTAAATTCGCGACAAAAGCGCGCAATTTTTCCAAGCTATTCGTAATCGTGCCGATCTCGTCTTTACGCGCCAAATCCGCTTCGGAAACCTGGGAGGTAAAATCGCCGGCCGACATTTTTTGCATAACTTCCGCGGAGCGGATGATCGGCTGCGCAATCGAGCGGGCAAGCACAACGGACATAAACACCGCGCTCGTCACAATAATACCGCCGCCGAGCAAAAAGATCAGGGCAAAACGCATTATTTCGCGCTGCACATCGTCGACATACAAACCGGAGCCGACAATCCATCCCCACTGCTGCAACGATTTCACGTAGGAAATTTTCGGGGATGGCTTCGTGGCATTGGGTTTCGGCCACATATAATCGACAAACCCGGCACCGGATTTCTTGCAAACGTCGGCCATTTCCACAAACAAGCGCTTGCCGGTAGGATCTTTATAATCGCTCAGGTCTTTCCCATCCATCTCCGATTTCATCGGATGCATAACCATTGCCGGCTGGAAATCATTTATCCAAAAATAATTTGTTTCATCATAGCGCATCTTTTTTATTTCCTGCAAAGCCCGTTTCTGCGCCTCTTCTTTTGTCATCACGCCGTCTTTTGCCAAATTGGCGTAGGAATCCAGCGTGCTCCAGGCGATTTCGACCAGGTGGCGTGACATCACCCGTTTATCTTCGTAAAATTTCCGCTGAAATTGCAAAAACAAGATCGCCAACAATACGACAAACGCTCCGATAATGCACAAAGCCATAAAGAGAATTTTATTAAACAACCCTTTTTTCCCGACCGCTTTACCCATCGACGACTCCTCTGTTTAAATGTACCGTATCACTTCTGCCGACTCGACCCGTTTTCGTTCACCCGATACGCAACGATTCTTCACTGTCCCGGCCGCTGTCTTCCGGCGGCGTATTTATTTCCAGCGGTGCCTGCGCCGGCCGCGCCGCGTGTTTCACCCGAACCGGATTATGCTTCGGCTCTGCGGCGCTCAGCTTACCCTTGCCAGCCGGCGACGCCGGCCCGCTCGCATGATGAACCGGCGGCCGTGCGCCGGAAGGCCCGAGCGGCCGCGGAACAGCCGGACTCGGCGCTAATCCGGTTTTCCGGATATTCGAACCGGCAGGCGGTACAACGCTCTGCCGCGCCGCCGGCACGCCCTCCGAATTTCCGGCAGACGGCGCTGTGCCTTCGCGCGCCGGCGTTGCCGTCGCGTGTTTTTTCGCGGCAGGGCCGGCATCCTGCTCCTTGTCCCGCACCTTAAACTGCGCAACCATGTTCCGCAACGCCGCGGCCTGTTCCGCCATATGCTGCGACGACACCGCCAGGGCTTCCGAGGCGGTCGCGTTGGTTTCCGTAATCGACGTGTTTTGCTCCATGGTCGCCGCTTGTTCTTCCGTCGTGGTGGAAATCATCTGCACTTGCCGCACGACATCGGTAATATCGCTGATAATCACTTTTAAATTTTCGCCGGCATTATTCAGCAGTTTTGCGCCGTTTTCCACCTGGCCGGAACTGCCCCGAATCAAATTTTCAATTTCTTTTGCCGAGCTGGCGCTGCGTTCCGCCAATTTTCTCACTTCATCGGCGACCACCGCAAATCCTTTGCCGTGCTCGCCGGCGCGCGCCGCCTCGATCGCCGCATTTAAAGCTAACAAATTGGTCTGGTCGGCAATATCGGTAATAATACCGACCACTTCGCTGATCTGCGTCGAGGTGCGTTCGATCGCGCTCATCGCCTCCATGGTCTGCTCCATGGCTTGTCCGGCCTTATGCACGTTCTGGGCCGTCGCCTGGCTTATTTTATTCGCCTGCGCCGCCGTGTTTGAACTGTTTTGTACCGAGCCGGATAGCTCTTCAAAACTCGACGACTGCTGCTGCGCGCCGTCGGAAATACGCTGCGAGTTGCCGGCTATTTCGCCGGTGACGGCGCCTAAATCTTCCGCGGCGGTTTTCACTTTGACGATAATATCGTTCAGGCCCACAACCATCCGGTTAATATTTTCACCGAGCGTCTCGAACTCGTCGCCGCTTTTGATTTCCGCGGCTACCCGCAAATCGCCGGCGGCAATCTGTTTGGTAACCTCATTGATCTGATTGACGATCATAACGATTCCCCGACTGATCAGGACTCCGAGCAGCAAACTGATAACTACCGCGATGACGACGACGATCGGCAGAATCGTGTTCGCCGAGGCTTTTGCCTGTCCGACCGCGGTTTGTGTCTGCGCGGAAATATCGTCGGCATATTTGTTCAAATCCATAACCTGTATTTCCACCGCGTGCGAAATATCCGCGAGTTTTTTCAAAACAGCCGCTTCGTCCGCATTTATTTTTTGCGTGGTCGGATTCAGATATTCAAAAAAAGCGTCGAACGAGGCGAGGACATTTTTAAAAATGAACCGGTTTTGTTCAACGAGCGCCATTTTCTGGGACGAAGGCGCGTTATCCAGCCGCACGGCAAATTGCATCAGCTTCTCGTACGCATCGTACACCAAACCGACGAACACCTCCAACTCTTCATTCGTGGCGATAAAACTTAAGTACCACTTGCCGAACACCGTATCGTTTAAATTCCGTACGCCGCCGGCATTGACGCCGTTGCGGGCCGCCTCGGTCAACAGATCGATAAACCGCGTACACTCTTGTTCGGCTTTCAGCACGAATTGCTGCAGCGGAACCATCTCTCCCTGGAACAGCGTAAAAAATTTCACGCGCTCGTCGTGAATTTTCAACAAAGCGTCGATGCCGGCGGAAAACTCCGTGGATAGGGCAAGCACCTTATCCGCGCGCGCGATAATCTCGGCATCCGGCTCGGGAATTTTCAGACTCAGGCTTTTTTGCGCAAAACGCTTACCTTCCTCCGATTTTATAAATTGCTCGGACTCTGTGCCGTACCGCAATGCGCACAAGTACATCCGAAAATCGGCAAAGTTTTCGCGGATCTGTTTTTGTGTCTGTGCCAAATTTTTCAATTCCCAGGTATAGGCAGCGCAGGATTCTTCGGTCGTTTTCAAGCTTAATAAAATTTTTCCGGCCGCGTCTTTGAGCGGAATATTTTTGTCGATCAAATGAAACGCCCCGCGGGAAATTCTATCCGCGCTCATTATGCCGGTAATGCCGGCGACCACCACCAGAGCCGCGACGATGGAAAAACCGCCAATCAATTTCTTTCCCAACGAAAATTTCCACGATAATTTCATAACGACTGCGCCACCTTGTCTTCCGGTTTACGTGCATTGCGTTGAAAATATTTTTTCTTTCAAACAGCCGCCGCTGTGCTGAACCGGCTGATATCCAATTTTATCGCTTCATGAATTTTCGGCAGGAATAAAATAACGATCATCCGGCCGTTGACCTTGCCGATGCCCTCCACCGCTTCTTTCTCCATTTTCATTTTAATGATCGGCGCCGGATCGACCGCCGCGGCATTCAATTTTAATTTTTCCAAAACTTCATCGACGACCAAACTGATCATCACGCCGTCGACAATCACCACTAATATTTTCGTTTTCGCATCAAATTCTTTGACGTCAAGGTGAAATTTTTTGCGCAAGTCAAATACCGGCATGATACTTCCCCGAATATTGATCACGCCCAGGCAAAATTCCGGCATTTGCGGCACCGGCGTAATCCGCGGAACGCGCACCACTTCCTGAACATTGGTAATGTCCAAAGCATATTCCTCGTCGGCAAGCTTAAAACATACAAATTCGCGGATATCCCCTTGGGTGAGAACTTCCTTGGCTTTCTCTGCGGCGACTTGCATAGCATCCTCCCTGACTTATCCTTGCGGATTTCCTAAAAAATACTCAAAAACAATACTTCTTCCTATTCTTTTATCGGCACATTCCGCAAGTTCTTTAGCTAAAATTTCCTATCTGCCTGAAATATTTCTATTTCCCTATTCTGCGCCCCAAAACCAGGAAAATTTTTCCGATAGCGAACTCAACACTCTGAGGCATAAACCGAACGCCCGCGCATATCTTTAAGTTAGCACAAATCGTGCCAAAAATAACAAATTTGATCCGGCAAGCACAGCTGTCCGGTAAAACTTGCTCTTATTCACATCCCCTTTTCCCAGGAAAAAAGCAACCCAAAAAGCCCCTCCTTGCAAAATCAGTCTTTTATCCACTCGGTATTAAAAAAAATGGGATACCGTTTGGTCGGTATCCCGGAAGGGGGTATACGTCTATTTATTGCGCTTTCACGGAAGCTTCGGCAATTTTACCGTATTTTTCCGGTTCAGCGTTAAACATTTCCACACAGGCCGGACAGCATAAATTGTAAAACTTGCCGTTATCTTCCACAGTCGTCTGCGTAGCCGCGGCAGCATCAATCGTATCACCACTCACCGGGCATACCGTATTGCCGACAACTTCCGCCGCACGTACGGCCAGCGGCAGCGCCAACAGCGCCAACAGCGCCAACGACAACAATGCGACTTTGAATTTCATATTCCCCTGCTCCTTTCATGTTCGGCACGGCACCCATTGCCGCGCCCGCTTCCTGCGATCCGCGCAGGAGTAAATGTAGTATATCAAAGATAATCATTCCTGCACAGTTTTTTTACGCCGCCGCGCGACGGCGCTCACCGGAAATTCTGCCGTCTTGGAGGGTCACCGCGCGGTCACAACGCTCGGCAAGCGAACTGTTGTGCGTGGTCAACACCAAAGCCACGCCATCCCGCTGCACCGCCTGCAAAAATAGACCGAAAATCGCCTCGCCGGTCGCGCGATCAAGATTACCCGTCGGCTCGTCGGCGATAAGCACGCGCGGCCGCACAATCAGCGCGCGGCCGATCGCCGTGCGCTGCATCTGGCCGCCGGATAATTCCCGCGGCAAATGCCGCGCCCGCTCCGCCAAACCGATCGATTCCAACACACGGTTAATCTCCGCCGGATCCGGCTTTTTACCCAACAAGAGCAGCGGCAGGGCCACATTTTCCGCAACGGTCAATGTCGGAATGAGATGAAACTGCTGAAACACATACCCCAACAGCCCGCGGCGCACTGCCGTCAAGGCCGCTTCCGGCAAACCGTCCACGCGCCGGCCGCAAATGGATAATTCACCGGCGGTCGGCGCATCTAACGCCGATAATAAATTGATCAGTGTCGTCTTGCCGGAGCCGGACTGCCCCACCACACATAACGATTCACCGCGGCGCACTTCGATATCCACTCCGTCAAGCGCCCGCACAATTTCACTGCCGCGCCGATAATGGCGCTGTAAATTCCGCCCTGAAATAAGAATTTCCTGCGTCATGATTATTCTCCACTGCGAATCGCTTCAACCGGCCGCAATGCCGCCGCGCGGCTTGCCGGCCAAACCCCGGCGATCACGCCTAAGGCCGCGGCGCCGGCAATCACCCCCACCAATAAATCCGCGGTAATGACCACCAACGGCTGGGTCACGCCGATATTCAACACCCTGCGCAACAGGGCGTCCGTAACGCGCGCGCCGGCGGCGGCACACAGGCTGCCCGGAACCGCGCCGAGCAGACAAACCAGGAGCGTTTCTCTACAGATTAAACGGAAAATCTGCCTGTGGTCGGCGCCGATCGCTTTCAATATACCGATTTCCGCTGTCCGCTCATACACGCTCATGAGTATGGAATTCGTTACGCCGATAATCGCGACGAGCGCGGCAATCAGCGCCACGGCCGTAACCATCGTTTGTGCCGTACCGACCAAAGAAACAAGCGCTCCCTTGACTTGCTCCAGACTGACCACCTGCACTTCCGGTATGGACATCCAGCGGCCTTCAAATTCGCGCATACGAATCCCGTTAAACTCGCGCAGCTTAATGCCGATGATCGTCAACTCGCCTTCCCGCCCGAATATCCGCTGGGCAGCGGCAAGCGGCAAAAATACCGTTCCGTCGTCCTGGCTGCCGGTACGCTCTAATACGCCCACCACTTTAAATTCATGCAACTGCGGATCAACACCACCTTGCGGCACGACTGACGCGTAAAAGATGTCCCCGACTTTTCGCTGTTCATACTCCGCCGCCTCATACCCCATGACCACTTCGTGGGACTGTTGCAAAATGGATAAAATGGGGCTGTTGCGAAACAGTTCCCCGGCATACAGCCCAATAAAAACCCGGCTATGTATGGCAAAAATCGACCTATTTTTACCGTCCGTGTCGTCCGCAGTTGCC
>JAMWCB010000160.1 GCA_023819605.1 Candidatus Omnitrophota bacterium | reverse complement strand
GGTTATTTCCCGCGGGCCGAATATCAATCCGAAAGTTTTTGAATTGCTGGTCGCCGCGGCGCAGGCGGAAAATATTCCTTTTCAGATCCAGGCCCTGCCGCGCGCCAGCGGCACGGACGCGAACGTGATGCAGCTCAACCGGGCCGGCGTCGCCACCGCGCTCATTGGCCTGCCGCTGCGGTATATGCATACGCCGGTGGAGATTATCAGCCTGCAGGATGCGGAAAATGCCGCGCGATTGCTGAAAGCGTTCATCGTCAGGCTCGATGGCCGGACGTCATTTATCCCCGGTAATTCCTGATTGCGGCGATGGTGAACATGATATATCCGTCCCGTTTTATTCTGGCGCCCATGGCCGGAATCAGTGATCTGGCATTTCGTATGATAAATCGCGGCTACGGCTGCGGTTTTGCCTTCACGGAGATGATTCACGCCCGTTCGCTTTGTTATGAAAGCAGAAAAACATACGATATGCTGCGTTCTCAGGAGTCGGACCAGCCGCTGGGGGTGCAATTGCTGGGCAATGAAGAAGCGTATCTGGTGCGGGCGCTCGACAAGCTTCCGGCGCGCGGCATACACAGCATCGATTTAAACGCCGGCTGTCCGCAGCCGAAAGTAGTGAAAAAAGGCGAAGGCGCCGGGCTGCTGAAAGATCCGGCGCTGTTGCAGCGCCTGCTGTCGGCGCTGGTGCGGCATGCGTCCTGTCCGGTAACCTTAAAAATGCGCCTGGGCTGGAGCGATTCGCGCGAGGGATTGGACATTGCCCGCCGCGCGGAGGATGCCGGCGTGCAGGCGATTTGTGTGCATGCGCGTACGCAGCAGCAAATGTTCAGCGGTGCCGTCAACCATGCCGCCTTGGCCGCGATCAAAAAAAACGTGCGGATACCCGTGTTTGCCAGCGGTGATATTTTTAACGGGCTTCTGGCAAAGCAAATGCTGGAACAGACCGGCTGCGACGGCGTCTTTATCGCGCGCGGCAGCCTGGGCAATCCCTGGATATTTCGCGAAATCAATGACTATCTGCGCCATGGCACGGTTCCTCCGGAACCGTCGAGCGCGCAGGTGGCGCAGGTCATGCGGCACCACCTGCAGCTGTGCCGGGAAATATACGAGGAGGACGCCGCCGTGGTAATTTTTCGGAAATTTTTTATCTGGTATACGCGCGGTTTCGCGGAAGTTAAAATATTGCGCCAGCGGGCAAATGACGCAAAAACGTGCGCGGCCGTGGAAACCTTGATCGAAGCGTTCGATGAACAGGGCGCGCGGGCGCGGATATGTCCGCACAGCCGGGCAGCCGGAACTATGCCGTTGCCTGACGTTCCAAAATAGCCATCGTTTCGATGTGCGGCGTCTGCGGGAAAAAATCATACCAGAAAACCTGCCGGATGAGAAATTTTTCACTGAGCAACTTCAGGTCCCGCAGCAGCGTCGCCGGGTCGCAGGAAATGTAAACGAGCCGTTGCGGCGGATATTTATTGAGCGCGCCGCATATTCTTTCGTCCAGTCCGCGCCGGGGCGGATCGACAAGCGCGATATCCGGAGCTTGTTTTAATAATGATTGCGCCCAGTGTTCGGCGCTGCCGGGACGCAGGTTGATATGGGAAAGATGGTTGGCCTGAATATTGTTTTGCAGAAAGGCCATATCTTCCGGAGAAACCTCGACGGCGGTTACGCTGCGACAAACCGCAGCCAGCAGAATGCCGAACGTGCCCACCCCGGCATAGAGATCCAGGAGGCTGCCGGGATTATTTCCCAGCGTGGCCTGCAGATCCCGCGCCAGCTGCTCCAGCAGCGGAATATTGATCTGAAAAAATGAATCAATGCCGAACCCGAAGCATTTTCCGTTCACGACTTCTTCCAGCTGATTGGTCCCCGCGAGCACCGTGCCGCGACTGGTGCGCGCGCTCTGGTAGATGATGCCGGATATCGGAAATTGCCGGGCAAGCTCCGCGGCGATCGCGTGCACATTCGCCGAGGCGGCGGCATTTTCTCCCTGTAAACCCAGCAGCAATTTGTCCTGGGAGCGGCTGTGCCGGGCCGTTAACTGAAGTACGGAGGATTCTTGTTTGGCTGTCAACAGCGCCGCGGCTTGCGTTACGAGCGCGTTCAAGGGGGCGGCGGCAAGCGCGCACCGCTCAATTGGCGCGAATTGGTCATGCGTACCCGGCACATGGTAGGCCGGCACGCACTGTCCGTCGTGGTGCAACAGGTGTACCTGCAATTTATTGCGATACTGCCACATCTCCGGAGACGGGCGGCTGATGATGTCGATATTCGTCAGCCGCAGTCCATGCGTGAAAAACTCCTGCACCTGCGCGTGTTTAATCGCGACGTGCGCGGCGGGCTGGATATATTGATACGGGCCGCAGATGCGGTAATGCGCGCACCGGGGCGCGATGCGATCCGCCGAGGCTGTGAGCACTTCCTGCGTCTGCGCCTGGATAAAATTTTTCTTTTCGCTGACAATGCTGGTTTCTACTGTTTCTCCCGGCAATCCCTCATCGGTCAAGACAACCTTGCCGACATGGCGGCCCAGGCTTTTGCCGGGGTAGATAATTTTTTCAATGCTTAGACGCATAGATTTTCCTCTCAAGAAATGGGTATACAGAGCATGGTGTTATTGTACGGGAAGAAGAAGGAAAGCTCAAGAAGTATGGAAAAATAGGCGGATTGAGAGTGAAATGCGGGGACTTCGTACCACAGGCATAATTATTGACACGCAAATGGTACGGGGGTACGATAAAAATGCTGGCTTTGTGCCGAATGAGCATAGGTTGTAGTTTGGAATTTGACCCTTGCGCATCTTTTTATAGAGAGGGAGAAACGTCATGGCGGAAGAAAAATCATTGGTAGCCTTTGAGAGATACGCTATCCGTCGGTTTTATGATGAAGCATCTGAAATCTGGTATTTTTCGGTGGTTGATGTGGTGGCAGCGTTGACGGACAGCACGAATCCGGCGGTTTATTGGCGGGTGTTGAAGAAACGGTTGAAGGACGAAGGCGCGGATGAAACCGTTACAAAATGTAACGGTTTGAAAATGCCGTCAGCCGACGGGAAAATGCGGCTGACGGACATGGCCGGAACGGAAACTTTACTCCGTCTCATTCAGTCCATCCCTTCGCCGAAGGCGGAACCCTTCATGAAGGAAAATAGCGACAGCGACCAATGGCACTGACCTAAGCATACGCGCCATTGCGCACGGGAAATTTTTAACCACCCATAGTGGATCGTAGCGCGTTTTATTAACCGCGGTTCTATCCGTTAACAGCTGCGGCAAAATATTTTTCCTACTTTCTGATTTGCCGATTTTCTTATTTTATGCTATTATCCTTGTAGGAGGTGAGTAGAAATGACTATTGTGATGACCGCAAAAAATCAGGTAACCATACCAAAAAAAATTACTAGTGCTCTCGGATTGGGCAAAGGGTCGTTGTTCGAGGTGGAGGTTTGTAAGAATAGGATCGAGCTTATTCCTTTGCAGACTAAAGAAAGAGAATTCACGGATAAAGAATATGCGAAGTTAGAGGCTCTGGCCAGCCGTGAAAAAGGCAAAGAGAAGCCGGTAACCGGGAAATTAATTGCGAATCTCAAACGGGGAGCACTCTAATCAATGGCGTTGCAGCTGTATTACCGGCCTTCGTTTGAAAAAAGCCTTAAACGGCTGGGGTATGAGCAGAAGAAGATAGCGGGGGTGATTCTGGAAGCGTTAATCGCGTATTACTCCGCCGGGTGTGAGCTCTTGGCAGCGAAAAAAATTGCGCCGCGATTTTTTTATAAGCAATTAAGGAAGCCATATTATGAAGCTGGTGTCGAAGGAAATATTCGTGTGATTATACGGCGTGAAGATGAACAGTGCATAGCGATATTAGCTGGCAACCATGATCAAATAAGAAAATTTTTGGCGGGGAAGTAATAGTAATAGAGTTTAAAGGGGCTGCCCTCGAAACTGGAATCTCGGAATTTTGGTTGCTTCATGGCGGAAGTAGGGCAGTTCTTGATTAAGTACCTAATTTTCTGATGTGCCGCGAAAACAGCACGGTATATCAAAGCGGATTGAGACCGACGCCCCTGCCGCGCTGCGGTTCATCGGCAACGCTGTGGGTAAACAATGCAAAAATACCAAACCCGAACCCAAATCAGATTAAAGAATTACAATTATGGATTGGAAGGATATTATTACGTGACGATGTGTTCGCATAACAGAGAAAATATATTCGGGCAAACCGTAGGGGCGGCCGGCTGGCCGCCCTCTGATA
>JAMWCB010000029.1 GCA_023819605.1 Candidatus Omnitrophota bacterium | reverse complement strand
GTCCCCCTGTGTCGCTTCGGACATAGGTCGGATACCCGCAATGCGGGTTTGGTTTATCCGTATGTTGCGGGTAATAGTAGATGGCAGAAACCATAAAGAACAAGAACGCGGCCGAGGAAGCCACCTTATGGCATAAAGAAAAAGAGCCTGCGTTCCTTGAGAGCAAATGGAGCCTGCATCGGTGGTAAGTGACCCAAAAGCACCACCATAATCAACATAGCAAGTAGGGCGCGAAGGCACTTGCGGAACAGTGCCATTCAAATTCAAACACATCATTCAAAGATGAAAAATTATCAAAAAATTGCATTTGCAAGCCTTTTTTTTCTGATTGGGTTTTACTCCTGTCAAAAGGAGGAAGTCTCATTCCGAAATCACGACCCGAGAGACGCCTTTCAGAAAGTTGCAAGGTTTTTAAATGCTCCAAATTTAGAAACCCAACAGCAACTCATTTTGACATTTGAAAGGAAAGGAGTTGAAGAATTTTTACTTGCCGATTTTCAACGCCTCGTCAAATCGGTGCGGGCAAGCAATCCGATTTTTTTTATCAGCGGCGGCGAGCCGTTTATGCGGGCCGATATTCTTGACATCGTTGCGGCCGTCGCCGCAGCCGGCCTGCGCTGCATGATCAACACGAACGGCGCGCAGATAAGCGCGCGACAAATCACCGCGCTGGCGAAATTCCCCCTCCAGGCCGTAATTTTTTCGTTATATGGACCGGAAGATTTGCATGACACAATTACCGGCGTTCCAGGTTCTTATGCCCGCACCGTCGCCGCGATTAGCGACTTTCACCGTCAGCGCGAAAAAACTCGTTTAATCCTCAGCACAACGGTGCTTTCGGAAACCGTCGCCCACTTGCCGCACCTCATTGAATTTGTCAAGTCGCTTGGCGTCGATCGGGTAAAAATTGAACACCTCAATTTTCTGACGACGGAAGAACAGCTGGCCCAAAATGAATATTGTGCGCGTACGCCGGCCGCGGCCGCCCGCACGATGACGCTCGAACGGCCATCGTTATTTGCGCGTGCGGCCGCGGAACATATACGTTACAACCTCGCCCGGATTAAACAAAAATTCGGCAACTATATATTGATCAAGCCCCTGCTTGACGCGCACGGCCTGCGCGAATGGTATACGGCTGCCCCGCCGACGCGGCAACGCTGCCACTTTGTCCTGCATTCGCTTTTTGTGCGTCCGAACGGTGAAATTTCTCCCTGCCCCTTCCTCACGGACTGCGGAATTGGTTCCATTGCCGAAAAGGATATACGGCAGATTTGGCGACAGCGAACATACCGGGAACTGCAAATTTTTTTAGCGCACGGCAAGCTTCCCCTCTGTCACCGCTGCTGCAAACGATAAAACCTCGCTCACTTCCTTCCCGTCGCGGCTGCTCCGCGGCGATTACTTCCGCAGGCTTCGTTCCAACAGCTCATCGATTCTATCGATCAAATCGTTGCGCTGTTGATTAGCCGCATCGATTTTACGCTTAATCGAACCGATAAAGGACAGGGGGACATCCGCGCGCCGCGCTTCATCTTCCAGCTGCCACAATTCCAAATTTTTTTTTGTCAGCGCATCAAAACCGCGCGCTAAAGTATCAATCGCGCCGATCCGGTTCATCAGGCGCGGATTATTATACAACTTAAGTTTTTCATCGCGGATAACCAACTCGCCGCGGGCAACTGCGGCGAAAAAAAAGTCTATTTCACGGACCAGGTTTTTTTTCTGCACCTGCAGGACGCGCAATTTCTCCTGTAATTGTTCGGCAGAAAAATTATTATTTTTTAGCCTGATCATTTTCTTTAAATAGAATTCACGAATAGATTTGATCGACAATTTATCCATGAGGCTGCCCAACGTTTCCGCCATACACCCTTCCTTTTCTATTAAATTGCGCTCTGCGGCCGGCAAGTTTCACGGCATACCCGCTGCACTGCCGCCGCAACCACTTCGACCGTTATCGCCCGCATGCAGCGACCGAACACCGGCGGCACGCCGCCTTCATCTCCCTCGCAATCCCGGCCTTTACCTGGATAACACGGCATACAGGACGGCGGTGCGAGCGGGGTGATGATATTCTGCCGGTGAAAATAAGGATAAAAGCACGCGCTTGACGTCGGCCCGTATAAACCGATCGCCGCCACCCCCAAACAGCTGGCCAAATGCAAAAAGCTCGAATCCGGACCGATAAAAACATTGCACCGCCGCAGCAGGGCCATCGCCTGCCCAAGCGTCGTCTGATCCGCGGCAATCACGTCATCGGCTAAACAAGACCGCACCGTATCTCCCAGCCCGCCCGGCGGCAATTTGCCCAAATTCATAACTTTCATGCCCATCCGGCGGGTGAGGATGCGGATCAACCGCTGCCAATGTTCCGGCGGCCAGCTTTTCCGCGGCCAGGCAGCCAGCGGCAGGATACCGACTATGACATCCCGGGCGGCGATGCCCTGCGCGCGAAAAAATCGTTCCGTAAACTGCCGGTCTTCGCCGCTGCTTATAAAATCAAACGCCGCCGGAGGCGTCGGAACTGCATGCTCCCGCAGAAGCTGCCGATATGCGTCCACCGAATGCTGCGGCGGCTGATTTCTCCTCCGGTGCCGCACCCAAAACTCGCCTACCGGTAAAATCCTGTACGTCAGCGAATGCTTTAAAACTACGGCCAGGTCAAAATCGGCGCGGCGCAGTTCCAGTAAAAATTTCACCCGTGCGCAAACGCCCTTATTCTTACCGTGCCGGTCAAACGTAATAATCGCATCAATCCCGCGATAGCGTTCGACGATATCACGACAGCGCGAAGAAGTTAAAAAATGAATTTTCGCACAAGGATAGGCGGCGCGCAGCGGCGAAATGACGACTAAATCATAAAATACATCGCCGATATTGGAATGCCCGAAAATTAGAATGTTTCGTACCAACGTAAGATCCTTCTCATAGCGGTAGATTTCACTGCGCCGGTGCCTGATTCCGGCTAAAAGAGAAAACCGGCGCGCAGGCTCATGGCTAATTCGTCGATAAAGCGCAGTTGCACCTGGGCACAGGTGCTGCGCAGGCCGCGGGCGCGTTTCTGTTCCGGCTGCTGCACGCTAACGCCGAAAAAGCCGCCTACCCTATGCTTGGTCGACGCATTTCCGTAATCATAATCGACCAGCCAATCTGCCGCCGCGTACGATACCTCCGTGCGAAACAACAATTCCCCCCGCGCGCGGACGCGGACATCGGAATAAACGCCGCCGCCGGAAATAAGCAGCAGCAACGGCTGCCCATCGTCGAAAAATTCAAAAGCTTTGCTCAGACCCACAGACGCCTGCCACTCGTCAAAACGAAAACTCCGCTGATTCGACGATACCACGGTGGTCTGGCCAAAGGCGTAAACCGGCGGGCGAAAGGTAATCCATTCAATCTCCGGGTCAACCACCGTGCGCGCGCGCAGGTCGCCGAATACCTGCCATCCCGGCGCGGCGCGAAAGAAGGCGATAGTCATGCCGGCTCCATAGACCGGCGAATTGCCGTATTTCAATGTCGAAGAACCGAATGTTTCTTCGGAATCCAAGCGCAGGCGATTGATCAACCCGCCGTGGACATACCAATCCATCCATGATGTCACCGCTAAAACCGCGTTGAGGGAAAAAAACTGCGCCTCCAGGGAATGGGCCAAATCGCTGTCCGGCACATCCAGGCGGCGCTTGTCTATTTGCTCCGCTTCAAGTTCAAGGCCAACCGCCGGCCCGCCGCGTTGGATTCCCTGCGGATCACGTATGCGCAAAACAATTCCGGAGTTTCCGTACGATTCGGGATCATGCGGCACACGGACCGGCGCAGCGTCGGCGGAAATTATCGCGGCGCTCAACCAAGCGGCAAGTATCAAACATCTCCGCATAGTAAAAAAATCTTCGAACATCTTACTTTTCCCCGCCGGCCAGCGACGCTGCTCTGTTGGTACCGGCATGCACCCGCATCGCCGGCATTTTCTGCACAAAAAAACCGCTTCTGAAAAAATTTTTCAGAAGCGGTTTTCGTTACTCCTCTCCGGTGGCGGCCGGTTAATTCTGCTTCATGGTCAGGCCGATCTTCCGCTGGTCATTATCCACTTTGATAATCCGGCCGTTGACCTTATCGCCGACTTTATATCCATCTTCCGGCTTCAGCGTCGGTTCCAGATTCATCTCGGAAATATGCACCAGGCCTTCCAGTTCCTTCTCAATCTCCACAAAAATTCCGAAGGATGTCACCTTGGTAACCGCGCCTTCGACTTCCGTGCCGATCGCGTACTTTTCGGCAATCTGCGGCCACGGATCATCGGTCATCTGTTTGTAGCCCAACGAAATTTTATGATTGGTTTCGTCAACGCTGAGCACAATGATATCGATTTTTTGCCCTTTTTTGACGATTTCCGACGGATTATTCACTTTTTTCGTCCAGGACATATCCGAAACATGAATCAGCCCGTCTACGCCGTCTTCCAATTCGACAAAAGCGCCGTAATCGGTCAAATTACGCACACGGCCTTTCAGCTTTGTGCCGATCGGATAACGCGCGCTGATTCCCTGCCAGGGGTCCGCCTCCAACTGCTTGATGCCCAAAGCAATTTTCTGATTATGCTGATCCTGGCTCAACACCACCGCTTCGACCATGTCGCCGATCGCCAAAGTTTCGGAAGGATGATTGATCCGCCGCGTCCAGGAAAATTCGGAAATATGGATCAACCCTTCGACTCCCTTTTCGAGCTCGACAAACGCGCCGTACGGCACGATATTAACCACCTTGCCCTTTACGCGCGTGCCCACCGGGTACTTTTGGTCGATACCGACCCAGGGACTTTCGGTTTTTTGTTTCAAACCGAGAGAAATTTTCATATTCTCACGATCGATATCCAGGATTTTTACTTCGATCTTGTCGCCGATCGCGACCATCTCCGAAGGATGGATCACCCGTCCCCAGCTCATATCCGTAATATGCAACAGCCCGTCAACACCGCCCAGGTCGATAAACACGCCGAAATCGGCGATATTCTTGACCACCCCGGCGCGAATCTGGCCGATGGCAATTTCCTGCATGAGACGGCTGCGGTTATCTTCCCGTTCCTGCATCAATAATTCGCGGCGGGATAACACTATATTTTTCCGCGGTTTATTAATTTTTACGATGCGAAAGTGATAGGTCTGGCCTAAATGCTGATCGATATTCTGAGCACCGCGCAAGGAAACCTGCGATGCCGGTAAAAAAGCGTCGATGCCGATATCCACCATCATGCCGCCTTTAACCTTACGGGTGATCCGGCCTTCGATGCTATCGCCTTCTTTGTAATTATTCATGATTTTTTCCCAGCCAAGCGTACGATCCGCTTTGCGCTTGGAAAGAATCACCATGCCTTCGTCATTTTCCGTCGTTTCCAGCAGAACATCGATTTCGTTGCCGACCGCGATTTCGTCCGGATCATCGAATTCATCAATCTGCAGGATGCCTTCCGACTTAAAACCAATATCCACCATGATTTCTTTTTCGGTGCGGCCGACGATTTTCCCCTTGATGATCTCCCCTTCGTTGAGTTTTGTCTCGCTGTCCGCGTAGAAATTTTCCAATTCGCGCGCGAACACGCTGTCTTGCGGCGTTACATCATCCAAATCGGCAAAACGTTTTCTTTTTGAACGTGCCATTGCATAATCAACCTCCTTTTCTTAATTTAAGCAATAATTAATGAACTATAGCAGCTTTTTACCGCGCTTGCAAGCTTTTTTTCATTTTTTTGATTTCTTCGACGATGAAATCGGCAAACTCCTGATATTTCCCCCGCTCCGCCGGCCCGGCAACTGTTCCGTTAAACTGCACGGGTTTGCCGAAATAAACGGTGATCGGCTTAAAAAAAAATATTCGCCGCACCCCCACCGGGATAACTTTATCCGTGCCGATAATCAAGGTCGGAACGACCGGCACGCCGGCTTTAATCGCCAGCATGCCCACACCCTGTTCCGCCGCCCCGAGATCTCCGCTCCGGCTGCGATTGCGGGTGCCTTCGGGGAAAATAATCATCGTCCCCCCCTGGCGCAATTGCGTTAACCCTTCCCGCAAGGCTTTGATGTCGCCGCGGCTGCGGTCGACCGGAAAGGCATTCAACGCGCCGATCAACCTGCCGAACCAGCGATTCGCAAACAACTCCCGCTTGGCCATAAAACAGAGCGCGCGCGGGCTGGCCACACTGAGCACCACCGGATCCATGTGGCTTAAGTGGTTGGAGGCAATCAGACAGCCGCCGCGGCGCGGCACGTTTTCGCGGCCGACGACGCGAAAACGGTAGAAGGCGCTCAAAAACACCCAGAGGACAAAACAGACAAAACGATAAAACTTATTTCGATCGCTGCGCGTTGACATGAGCCAGCAAAGTATCCACAACCTGTGGAATTGTTAACGAAGAACTGTCTAAATAGAACGCGTCGGCGGCACGGCGCAGGGGCCCTACCGCCCGCGTAAAATCTTTTTCATCGCGCGCTTCGATTTCCCGCACGGTTTGCGCTTCATCCACGCCGATCCCCTTGGCCGCCAATTGCGCGACGCGACGCCGCGCCCGGATTTGAGCGGATGCATCGAGATAAATTTTCACCTCCGCCTGGGGAAAAACCACCGTGCCGATATCGCGGCCTTCCATCACCAAACTCTGCCGTTTGCCGTATTCCCGCTGCCATTCGACCATAATCGCGCGAATTTCCGGCAACTGCGCCACATTAAACACCGCGTTCGTCAATTCCGGCGTGCGAATCTGCGCGGACACGTCCGATCCATCCAACAGAACCTTCAAATCTCCCGCGCCGGACGGGCAGAGAGAAATCGCGGTTCGCCGTGCCAAGACGGCCAGTGCCGGCACGTCGCTAAAATCGACCCGCTCGCGCAAGGCTTTCAAGGTAAACGCGCGGTACATGGCGCCGGTGTCCACGTAGAGGAAACCCAACGCCGCGGCAAGCAGCCTGGCTATGGTGCTTTTTCCGGCGCCCGCCGGCCCGTCGACGGCAATAATCACGGCTGTCTCCCGCCTCCCGGTAAAGAATCGCGGATTTGTTTGGCCCGCGTCAAAAAATCGACTACCGCCGGTTCATCGCCGGCCTGAATCGCCCGCCGCAGCGTTCCCAGCGTTTTTTCCAACGCGCGCACTGCGTTCAATATACAACGGCGATTGGTAAAAATAATGTCCCGCCAAAGCAACGGATCGCCGGCGGCGATGCGCGTCGTATCCCGGAAGCCGGACGCGGCGAACGGCAATGCGGCGCGGGAAACGCTGGCGACGAGCGCCGCGCTGAGCAAATGCGGCAGGTGGCTGATTTGCGCTACCGCCGCGTCATGGTCAGCCGGCGCCAAGCGGTATGTTTTCGCACCGAGCCGGCGCCAGAGAGATTCCACGGTTCTCAAGACCCGCGCATCGGTGCGCGGCGTAGGGGTCAGAATGCACGCCGCTCCGGAAAATAAATCCTGGCGGCCGTGCTCAACCCCGTTTTTTTCCGCACCGGCAAGCGGATGCGCTCCCACAAAATGAACCGGCGGCGGCAGCAGACGCTCCGCCTGCGCGACAATATCGGCCTTGGTGCTGCCCACGTCAAAAAGAACGCAGCCCGCGGGAAAATCCGAACGATGCTGCGTTAAAAGTTTCTCGATCGTGCGCACCGGCGCGGCGAGCACAACCAGATCGGCGCGAGAAACGGCCTGCCGACAATCCAACATGCCGCGGTCGATCGCCCCCGCGCGTTTAGCGCGCCGCAGCGTGGAGCGGCGTCGCGCCACCCCGACGACTTCGGCGGCCAGCCCATAGTGACGCAGACCCATGCCGATAGATCCGCCGATCAGGCCGGTGCCGATAATCACTGCCCGCATAAACAACGGCGCCATTACATCGCCCTGCCTACGGCTGCGGCGACCGGGCGAACTTCCCGCATCAACCGTTCGAACGTCGCGATATTCAGCGTCTGATCGCCGTCGGAAGTTGCCTCTTCCGGATGCGTGTGCACTTCGATGATCAAACCGTCGCAGCCGGCAGCCACCGCGGCTTTAGCCGCCGGAATGACTAACCCCCACTTGCCGGTCGCGTGGCTGGGATCGACCACAATCGGCAAATGGCTCAATTGTTTGACTGCCGGTACCGCGTTAATATCCAGCGTATTGCGCGTAAATGTTTCAAACGTGCGTATCCCCCGTTCGCAGAGAATAACGTCCAGATTGCCTTCGCTCAAAATATATTCGGCGCTCATCAGAAATTCCTTGATGGTCGCGCTCAATCCGCGCTTAAGTAAAACCGGTTTTTTCGCCTTGCCCACTTCCCGTAATAAATCGAAATTCTGCATATTGCGCGCGCCGATCTGCAGGATATCCGCGTAACGACAGACCAACCCGACATTGCGCGGATCCATGACCTCGGTAACGGTAACCAAGTTGAACTCTTCTCCAACCTGCTGGAGCATTTTCAACCCTTCCTCGCCCAGCCCCTGGAACGAATAGGGCGAAGTTCGCGGTTTAAACGCGCCGCCGCGCAAAATCTGCGCGCCGCAGCGCTTGATTTCCCGTGCGATATCCCGCAGCAGCTCATAATTCTCAATCGCGCAGGGCCCGGCCATCACCGCCACGTCTTTGCCGCCGATCGGCACGCCGCGGACGACGATCACGCTGGGTTCTTTTTTAAATTCCTGCGAAACCAATTTATACGGCGAGAGGATCGGAATGACCTGTTCGACGCCCGGGTACGCCTCAAACGGCTGCACCCGTAAGACATCCTCCTCACCGATCACCCCGATAATCGACCGCTCCACACCCTGCGAAACGATCGTTTTCAATCCCAGGGCGGAAATTTTATCCAGTATTTTCTGTTTCTCTTCACCGCTGATCGCCGGTTTTAAAACAATAATCACGCTTCACCTCGCCGTATGATTTGCCGCAGCCGGCGCGCAAACAGCCGGTTCTCGCTTTTCTTTCCGATCGTCACGCGGATAAACCCCGGCAAGCCCCAACCGGCCATTTCCCGCACGATAACGCCTTGCCGCAGCAGTTGATGATAAACCGCTTCGCTCTGTTCCCCGACACGCACCAAAATAAAATTCGTCACGCTCGGCACAAAAAAAAGGCCCAGCGCGCCAAACGTAGCGCATAAAAATTCTTTCTCGCTGCCAACCAGCGAACGCGAACGCTCGATATGCGGCAGATCATCCAGCGCGGCGACAGCCGCGGCCTGGGCGAGTGAATTGACATTGAACGGTTCCCGCACGCGATTCAGGCAATCGATAATCGGCTCCGCCGCCGCCGCCCATCCGACCCGCAACCCTCCCAAGCCATAGATTTTCGAAAAACTCCGGCTGACGATCACATTGCCGCGGCCAATCCAGGGCAGCGCCGTCGCATAATCCGCCGCTTCGACGTATTCGTAATATGCCTCGTCGAAAAAAACCAGCACCCCCTCCGGAACCGCCGCCAAGAATTCCTCGACCGCGGCGCGCGCCGCGTATGAGCCGGTCGGGTTGTCCGGATTGGCGATGAAAATCATTTTTGTGCGCGGCGAAATGCGCTGCCGCATCGCCGCCAAATCATAACGGAAATCGCGCAGCGGCACGGCGATAACCTGCGCCTCGCACAAACGCGCCGCGATCTTATAGACCATGAACGTCGGCTCGGCGATAATCACCTCGTCGCCGGGATTAATAAACGCCCGCAGCGCCAGGACAATCAACTCATCCGAACCGTTGCCGACGACCAATTGTTCCGGCGGGATGCCGCTGTTTCGCGCCAAGGCCGCCTTCAGCGAAAAACACGCTCCGTCCGGATAGCGGTGCGCTTCGCGCAACACACGCCGCACCGCTGCCAGGGCAGCCGGCGACGGGCCCAAGGCATTTTCGTTCGACGCCATTTTATAAGCGACCGACAACCGCAATTCCCGTTTCAATTCTTCAATCGGTTTGCCCGGCTTATACGGTTCGCTCTCCCGCACACAGGCGCGGGCCAAAACGCGCGCGTCAAACATTCTCCCCGCCCTCCGCCGGCGACTGCGGATACGCGCCGATCACCTTAAAAAAACTGCAGGCATGCTCCAAATCGGCCAGAGCGCGCTTTACGCGCGGTTCCGTCGCGTGCCCTTCCATATCCACAAAAAAGTAATATTGCCACGCCTTCTTCTTTGACGGCCGCGATTCGATTTTTGTCAAATTAATCCGGTCTTTTTTAAACGGCGCCAGCATATCATGAAGCGCGCCGGCGCGGTCTTTAGCGGAAAAAATCACCGACGTTTTGTCCCGGCCGGTGCGGCCCGCCGCGGTTTTGCCGATCACTAAAAAACGTGTCCGGTTATGCGGGATATCCTGGATCGACTCCGCCAGCACCGGCACGCCGTAGAGCAGCGCGGCCAAACTGCCGGCAATCGCCGCCGCGTTTTTTTCCGCAGCCGCGATTTCCGCGGCGCGGGAGGTGCTTGAGGTCTCAACCAACTCTCGCCCCGGCAAATTGCTCTCCAGCCAAAGGCGGCACTGCCCAAAAACCTCCGCCTTGCTGTACACCCGCCGAATCGACGCCCGGCTGACGCGGCTGAGCAGGTGCTGCGAAATCTCCAGCATGATTTCCGCGCAGATTTTCAAGTCGGAATCGACGAACATGTCTAAGGTGTGATTCACCGCGCCTTCGATCGAATTCTCCACCGGAACGACGCCGTAATCGCACGTACCGCGTTCCACCGTGCTAAAAATATCGGTAATCGTATCCTGACCGGCATATTCGGCCTGTTGCCCGAATTTCTTTAAGCTTGCCTGATGCGTAAACGTCGCCTTAGGCCCCAAATAGGCCACGCGCAACGGTTTCTGCAGAACGCGCGTCGCGGACATAATTTCCGTATAAATCGCCCGCAACGCCTGCGCCGATAAAGGGCCTTTGTTGCAGGCCGCGATATTCCGGAATACTTCCGCTTCGCGCGCCGGGGTAAACACCGGCGCCTGCGCGCGCGCTTTCACCTTGCCGATCGCCACCGCCAGACTGGTCCGTTTATTCAACAGCTCGACCAGCCGCAGATCCAGCGCGTCGATCTTTTTCCGCAATCTCTGCAAATCGGATTTACTCATCGCTCGTCACCTCGCTGCGGCGCGCGGGCGGAAAGCGAATCCACGGATTCCGCCGCTGCTCCCGCCGACTCCTCCGGCGTTTCCGGCTCATTCTCCTCCGGCGCCGGCGCTGCCGGAGTTTCGGCGGCCGCCGCCGGATCCACGTCGGACATGCCTTCCAATGCCGCGGCGGGAAATGCCTCCAAACTCGGCAGCTCCCGCAAATTTTTTAAACCGAAATAATACAAAAACTCCGCGGTCGTCACAAACAATTGCGGACGGCCGGGGACATCTTTAACCCCCTGCGGCTTAATCAACGAACGGTCCAAGAGGGTTTTTAAAACCCCTTCGACGTTGACGCCGCGGATAAATTCGATTTCCGCGCGGGTCACCGGCTGTTTATACGCAATGATCGCCAGCGTTTCCAACGCCGGCGAGGACAGGCGAATAACCCGTTTAGTCTTAAAGAGCAGCCGCAGCGCGTCCGCGCAGTCGGGATTAGTCGAAAACTGGTACCCACCGGCAATATCAAACAAATGGATACCGCTGTCCGCGCAGTTATATTCTTCTTTCAACTGCGCCAATGCCTGCTCGATATCCGCAGCCGCGGCGTCCGGGCAAACCTCGCCGATTTGTGCAATCGTCAGCGGCTTATCATAAACAAACAGCATCGCTTCGATATTTTTTTTTATACCGCTCGCCTCGCCCATCGTTTCCCCTTTCTCCGAGGATCAGCGCCGCGACTGCTCCTGCGGCGGCAGCATGCGATCCTCATTGAGCATTATGGTTATTTCTCCGAAAACGCCGCTCTGCGCCCCCACAATTTCCTTCTGCCGCATCAACTCCAGAACCGCCAAAAACGTGACGATGATTTCATGGCGGTTTTTCGCGGCGCTGAACAGATCCCACAGAGACACTATTTTTCGGGCAAGCACCAGATGCAGCAGGTCGTGAATTTTCCCCTCGATCGTAAACTCGTCGTCGATAATCTCCCGGAACGCGGTTTTCGGCATATTCGCCAGCGCGCGAGAGAAAGCGTTGAGCAAGTCGAACAACGTCGTGCCAAAAACTATTTCCGTTTCGCTCTCCGCCTGCCCGGGCAATGCCGGCCGCCGGAACAGCTTCCCTTGAAAAGATTCCTTATCTTCCAAAAAATGCGCGGCCTCTTTAAACTTCTTATACTCCAATAATTTCTGCACCAACTCGGCCCGCGGGTCTGCCTCTTCGGCCTCCGCCGCCGCTTCGTCCGGCGGCAGGAGCATTTTCGATTTAATCTGCATAAGCGTCGCGGCCATCACCAAAAACTCCCCGGCTATCGACAAATCGAGCAGCTGCATCAATTCCAAATAACCCAGATACTGCTCGGCCACTTTGGCAATCGGAATATCATAAATATTCAGGTGGTCGCGTTTAATCAGGTAGAGGAGCAAATCCAGCGGGCCTTCGAATATTTCCAGTTTGATTTTATATGTCATATTCCGGCCAGGGCGCGGACATCGCGCATGGTTTCCGCCGCCACCCGCTGTGCCCGCGCCCGGCCGTCGGCAAGGATAGCGTCAAGTTTTTCACGATTGTGCAACAGCTCCGCCCGGCGCTGCTGCACCGGCGCCAGATAACTGCACAATAACTCGCCCATCCGGCGTTTGCAATCGGTGCAGCCGATCGCCGCCTGCCGGCAGGCCTGTGCGATTTCCGCCGCGATCTCCGGCGCCGCGAATGCCTGATAATAACTATGCACGTTGCAAATTTCCGGCCGCCCCGGGTCGGTGCGGCGGATTCGTTGCGGGTCCGTAATCATCTGCATCACTTTCTGCTTAATCAGATCCGGCGCATCGCTGAGGCCGATAGCATTATTGTAACTTTTGGACATTTTGCGGCCGTCCAGCCCCAGGAGGCGGGATGTTTTCGTCAACTCCGCCTGCGGCTGGGGAAATATTTCTTTGCCGAAAACATGCTGAAACCGTTGCGCAATTTCCCGCGTCAGTTCCACATGCGGCAGCTGATCCTCGCCCACCGGAACCACGTCCGCGCGATACAACAGAATATCCGCCGCCTGCAGCACCGGATACCCTAAAAACGCGTAGGTATTGATTTCCCGCGTAGCTAATTCCCGCAGCTGTTCCTTATACGTCGGACACCGTTCCAGCCAACCCAGCGGCGTCAGGCAGGAAAAAACCATACAAAGCTCCAGATGCTCGGGAATCTGCGACTGCACGAAAATTACCGATTTTTCCGGATCGATGCCGCAGCTGATCCAGTCGATTACGTTGTCCGTAATATATTCCCGCAGGGCAGCGGCATTTTTATATTCACTCATCAGCGCGTGCCAGTCGGCGATCATAAAAAAACACGCGTGTGTTTCCTGCAGCCGTTTCCAATTGCTCAACGCACCGACCAAATGCCCGAGGTGGAGTTTGCCGGTCGGCCGCATGCCGCTGAGGATGCGCTTTTTTCCCGTCGCGCTCATAATTTACGCATCACTTTTTCCACCCGGATATTCTCGATAATGTCCTCCGGCTGATAATCGCTGAAATTGACCAAATCAATACCACACTCCACGCCTTCGCTCACCTCTTTCACGTCATCCTTATAGCGTTTCAAGGTTTGCAATTTCCCCTCGAAAATCTGATTGCCTTCCCGGAACACCCGCACCAGGTCCGCCGAACGCATAAATTTGCCCTTAACGACGATACACCCGGCGATTTTACCGAGATTCGATATTTTAAAAACCTGCTGAACCTTGGCCTTGCCGAGCACGGTTTCTTTCAGAGTCGGCTCTAAAAATCCTTCCATACTCAACCGGACTTCGTTAATCACGTCATAAATGATCTTATAGAGGCGCACATCCACGCCGCGGCGGTCGGCTTCTTCCCGCGCGCTCGTCTCCACGTTCACATGAAAACCGATCACCACCGCGTCGCTGGCCACCGCGAGCATAATATCCGAATCGGTTATCGAACCGACCTGCGCGTGGATAATATTCACCGCGATATCGGACGTGGACAATTCGCGCAGCGAGGCGCCAAGCGCTTCCAGGGATCCCTGCACATCCGCTTTCAGGATAATTTTCAGTTCTTTCACCTCTCCCTGCTTGGCTTTCTCAAAAAGCTGGTCAAGGCTCATCCGCTGTGCCGGCATCAGGCGCTGCTGGCGCATTTCCTCGCTTTTCCGTTCGCAGATTTCGCGCGCCTTACGTTCGTCTTCAACGACATAAAATTTATCGCCGACCTGGGGCACCTGGGACAATCCTAAAATTTCCACCGGACACGAAGGCCCGGCCAGAGCAATCCGCCGGCCGGCATCATCGGTCATCGCCCGGATTTTTCCAAACGTCAGGCCGCAGACAAAAAAATCGCTTTGCCGCAGGATGCCGTTTTGCACTAAAATAGTCGCCGTGGGGCCGCTGCCCCGCGACAAACGGCTCTCAATCACCACGCCTTCCGCCGGCTTCTTCCGGCTTGCCCGCAATTCCAGCATTTCCGCTTCCAACAAAAGCATATCCAATAAATGCTCGATTCCTTCGCCAGAACGCGCCGAAACGCAGGCCGTAATGGTTTTGCCGCCCCATTCCTCGCAGAGCAAACCGATTTCCGATAACTGACGCCGGACACGTTCGATATTCGCCGTCGGCAAATCGACCTTATTAATCGCCACGACGATCGGCGCGCCGGCCGCTTTTGCGTGATCGATCGCTTCAACGGTCTGCGGCATCACCCCGTCATCGGCGGCCACAATAATCACGACGATATCCGTAATATTCGCGCCGCGGGCGCGCATCGCCGTAAAGGCCTGGTGCCCCGGCGTATCCAAAAATGTAATGCTGCCTTTTTTAAACGAAACTTCGTACGCGCCGATGTGCTGCGTAATCCCGCCGGATTCGCGGCCGACGACATTGGTTTTACGAATCGCGTCCAACAACGACGTTTTACCATGGTCGACATGGCCCATAAACGTAACCACCGGCGAACGCGGCTCCAAATCGATTTCGTGCACCTGCGTATGGGCCGCGAGCAACTTTTCCTCATCGGTCGGCTCCCGCTGCAATTCCCATCCCAATTCCAAACCGACCAGCTTTACCGTTTCTTCTTCCAGACTCTGATTGAGCGTAGCCATAATGCCCATTTTCATCAGCCGTTTAATGACTTCCGCGGCCGGCACATTGATCCGCCCGCAAAACTCCTTAACGGACAACGGCATGGGAATCGTCAAGTTCCGCGGCTGCGCCGGGACAACCGGTTTCTCAGCCGCCGGCGCCGGCGCGGAACCGATTTCTTTTTTTACCGGCGGCGGAACAGCTTTTTTGATCGGTTTCGGAGCCGGCGCCTCCGGGCTCTTCTTTTCCGGGCGCGCGGCGATAGGCTTTTTCTTCAAATCGCTCAACGGCGATTTATCCGGAACGGCAACCGGAAGCGGCGCGGGCGGCGGTAGCGGCGGTTCAACAGCCGGAATAGGACGCGGCGCTGCCGGCTTCGCTTCCACCGCGGCAGGCGCGGCAAATTGCCTTCGGACACGCTCGACAAGCTCATCCTCAAGGCTGCTCATGTGGCCTTTGACGCTGATCTCCATGGCCGATAGCTTATCCAGCAAGTCCTTACTGGAAACCCCTAATTCTTTTGCTAATACATAAATACGTACGCTCATACCAATCCTTTACTGAAGTGCCTGTTTTGCCGCCGCGATAATTTTTTCCGCGCGTTTTTCACCGATGCCTGCAATCGACACCAGTTGCTCAACCGCAGCCTGCGCCAATGCTTCCAGCGTGCGGTAGCCGGCCGTGACAAGCGCCGCTTTTATCGTATCGGAAATGCCGCCCAGCTCCGCCAAATCCTGAATATCCACGTCCACGCCGGCCGGTTCCGCTTCATCGCCGCCGGTTTCCGGCGAGGAATCTTCTCCCAACGCCCGCAAATCGATGATTTCGCCTGCCTCGCCTTCGGATAGCGGCAGTTGCGCTTCCGCGGGTTCGCGCCCCCGGATAGTAATTTCCCAACCGACCAATTGCGCGGCTAACCGCACATTTTGGCCGCGTTTGCCGATAGCCAGCGACAATTGATCTTCATCGACGTCAATTTCCACTTTTTTTTCCTGCGCCAGCACGTCCAGCGACGAAATCTTCGCCGGCTTCATCGCCTCCCGAACGAATTCACGAATATCGTCGCTCCAGCGGATAATATCGACTTTCTCGCCGTGTAACTCGCGCACGATGTTTTTAATGCGCGAACCGCGCACTCCCACACAGGCGCCCACGGAATCGACTTTATCGTCCGTGGAGGCAACCGCGATTTTTGTCCGCTCCCCCGGCATACGGGCAATCGCGCGTATCTCGACGATCCCTTCGTAAATTTCCGGAACTTCCAGCTCAAAGAGCCGTTTTACGAATCCAGGATTGGTGCGGGAAAGCACAATCTGCGGACCGCGGTTTGTTTTCCGCACTTCCACAATCAGGGCGCGCACGCGCGCTCCCTGTTTATATTCTTCTTTCGGCAGCAAGTCGCGGTATGCCAACACCCCTTCCGTCTTGCCCAGATCGACGATTACTGTCCCTTTTTCAAACCGATGCGCGATACCGTTGGTTATATCGCCGACTTTTGCCTGAAAACTCTGGAAAACGATTTCACGTTCGGCTTCGCGAATCTTCTGCATAATAATCTGGCGCGCGGTCTGCGCGGCAATGCGGCCGAATTCATCCGACCGCACGGACTCGCCGTCTTTATTCACGTCGATTTGCCCGGTTTTCGCGTTAATCGCCACCGTGATAACCGCCGTTTCCCCAAAGCGCTTGCGGGCTGCGGACAACAGAGCCGCCTCGATCGCTTCCACCACGATCGCTTTATCGATGCCTTTTTCCCGCTCAATATATTCCAAAACTACCGATAATTCATTCGCCATAATCACCACCTAAGCTCCAATCTGCCTTTATTGATATCTTCCATCCGTACATCGACGGTTTCGCCGCTGTCCACCCGGAGAACGATACCCAGCTCAGTCGCCGTCTCCAGCACACCGGTTAATTCACCACGGCTCTGCCGGGAAGTGTTGAGCCAAACGGTAATCCTTTTCCCAGCAGCCCGCGCAAAATCCCGCCAGGCTCGCAAAGGACGATCGAGCCCCGGCGACGAAACTTCCACCGAAAAACTCGGACTCAGCAGCCGCCGCTCCTCAATCGCGTCACTGAGCCGCCGATTCAGGCGCGCGTACTCGTCGAGCCCAATCCCGTCTTCACGGTACAGCAATAACCGCACCTCTTTATTGCCTCCCAGCGCCTGGACATACAATTCCACTATCTCCATATCCGCCGGCACGACCTCCTTAACCAACATTTCTATCTGCGCGGTGACGTTGTCCATGATCGTATATTGAATTGTGATAAAAAAAAGTGGGCTTACCTTCCCACTTTCGAATGCCACAGCCATGTCTTGAAATTAGTATAGACACTGCCCGAATATTTGTCAAGAATAATTACATCGTAAAAACCCGAATAATCGGGGACACAAATAGTTCGACCACTTCGGATAATCTCACAAAACGCAACCAAACAAATTTCCGGGATAGCGCCGCATCTGCTTCCCGCGAATAAAGTATTCTATTTAAACATAAAAAAAACCGCTCCGATGACACAAATAAACCCCAGAATATGGTTCCAGCCGATCGCCTCCCGCAAATACAGCGCGGAAAAAAAACAAAACACAACAATGGTAATAATCTCCTGGATTATTTTCAATTGCACCGCAGAAAAATGATAATGTCCAATTCGGTTTGCCGGAACCTGAAAACAGTACTCCACAAACGCTATCAACCAACTGATCATAATCGCCTTGAACAGCGGCGTGGATTTATATTTCAAATGGCCGTACCAGGCAAACGTCATAAAAATATTCGAAATCGTCAACAAGATAATCGTTTTCATCGCCGTCTGCGTCTCCGCTGTTGCGGCAGGAACGCCGGGCGGCCGCCCGGCGGCGGTTTTCGAACAAAGAGCTTCGATGCCGTATGCTCCATGCCTAATTGTGATAAAGCTGCCAAAACCAACGCGCGATTTTTCGGATTCGCGTACTGGATTAACGCCCGCTGCTGCCGCCGCTCCTGCGCGCCGCGCGCCACGCACACCGGCTTGCCGGTGCGCGGATCGCGTCCGGTGTAATACATACAGGTAGACAGGGTCATCGGCGAAGGAATGAAATCCTGAATCTGCTCCGGTCTGACCTTGCGTTTAGCTAAATAGAGGGCCAGTTTGAGCGTCTCCGCCAGAGAACACCCGGGGTGGCTGGATATGAAATAATTAACCAAAAAAATCTTTTTATCAGCCGCCTGTGCCGCGGCTTGAAACACACGCACAAAACGTTCATATTTTTGAAAATCCGGCTTGTGCATCAACCGCAATACCTCATTGGCACAATGTTCCGGCGCGATTTTCAGCAAGCCGCTGATATGATGGCGGCACAATTCCCGTAAATATTCCTGAGCTTCATCGGCCAGCAACAAATCATACCGCACCCCGCTGCCGATAAACACATGCTTAACGCCGGGGATTTTCCGCAGCCGCCGCAGCAAAACAAGGCTTTCCGCGTAGCCGGGATCAAGCCGCTCACACTTTTCCGGCACCAAGCATTTCCGGCCCTCGCAGAAACGGTTCTGCTGCCAGCGCGCGCACCGCGCGCCGTAGAGATTCGCCGTCGGGCCGCCGACATCGGTAATCGTACCCCGGAAATCAGGGCGCGCGGCCATGCGCTCAGCTTCCCGCGCCACCGATGCCGCGCTGCGGCTCTGCACGATACGACCCTGGTGAAGACTGAGCGAACAAAACGAACACTCGCCGCAACAACCGCGCGTCACGGTCAAAGAAAACTGTACGGTTTCCAAACTTTTTACTCCGCCCTGTTCCGTATAATCCGGATGCCACCGATACATGTAGGGCAACTCATACAGTGAGTCGAATTCCTGCCGGCTCAGCGGCATTGCCGGCGGAAAATGCACCACCCATTGATGCCCCTGCTGCTGACCGAGAACCTTTCCCGACGCCGGGTTCATCTGCGCCGCGGCCAGCATAAACGCCCGGTTAAACTGACGATGGTCGGACGCGGTTTGTTCATACGACGGCAGGATAACCGCCGCGCCATACGCGGCGATATTCCGGCGGATAACCGCCGTGCCCCGGATACCGTCGAGCTGGCCGGCCGGCGCCCCTTCCTGAAGTCGGCGGGCGATTTCCATCACCGCGCGCTCGCCCATGCCGTAGACTAAAATATCCGCGCGGCTATCGCCAAGAATTGAACGGCGCACCTGATCATCCCAATAATCATAGTGGCTCAAACGGCGCAGGCTTGCCTCAATCCCGCCGATAACGATCGGCACCGCGCCGAAAAATTCCCGCACCCGGTTCGCGTAGACAATCACCGCTCGATCCGGACGCAAACCGGCGCGGTTTCCCGGGGCATATTCATCATCGGAACGGATTTTTTTGTTCGCCGTGTAATTGGCGATCATCGAATCGGTATTGCCGGCCGTAATCCCGAAAAAAAGCCGCGGCCGGCCTAAACGCTGAAAATCAGACGCGGAACGCCAATCCGGCTGCGCGATAATCCCGACGCGATAGCCCCGGCTCTCGAGCAGACGCCCGATCAGCGCCGCGCCGAACGACGGATGATCGACATAGGCGTCGCCGGAAATCAAAATAACATCCAGTTCAACCCAGCCGCGCTCGCGCATATCCTCGCGGCTGACCGGCAAAAACAAACCGCTCTGCGGATAGTGACTCATTCTTTCCAATGCCGTTGCCTCCAAATACTGTGCGATTTAATTTCGCTATCGAGCTCTGCCCGCAGTTTTTGCTCGTCTCCAGACGAGAGATGAAATATGCGGGCTTAAATCTCATTGATGCCTCTGCGCACCGCGCTGAAAATTATTGCCTCAAAAAAAAGAGGATGCGGGCCGTATCGCCCGCGCCCCTCTCTGTATACAGCCGCGCGAAACTACTCAGTAATTAATAAAAACCCCTACCAGGAGCGTTTTTATTTTATCATCGCTGGAAGAGCCGACCGGTTCCCGGGCATTAAAAATTTCATATCCGCCTTTGATATTGGCATTGTGCGCAGCCACGTAATACGTCAACCCGAACCGGTAAACGTAATACGATCCTTTCTCCGTATCCGCTTCGGAATTCCACCGCTCATAGCCGATCCAAGGCTGAATATTCTGCTGCAGATACCCGGCTTGCGCATAAACCCCGTGCCCTTCGGTTTGCGATGCCGGCGCCCGACCGGAAACCAACGCGCGCGACGTGCCGCCCAAAGACAAATCCACATAACCGCCTTCGACCGTCAACGATCCTTGATCGAGCGGCGACTCGCTAAAAAAATCAATACTATACAGCCGGTAATCGACCGCTTCTCCGCTAACCGCATCCCGGCCCACGGCTTTCTGCGTGTCATAGCCGTAACCAACCGCTATCGTCTGTTTCTTGCCTAAATAGGTTCCGTTATCAAAATAGCCTTTTTCCGCTTCTCCCATATTCAACTGTACCCTGCCGGCAAAACGGTTGCTGTCTTCTCCCGGCGCGTTGATGCCGTTATATATCCCCCCGTAATATTTCAAAGCATTATTTTGTTCCGGGATATCCAGCGTGCCGAAGAGCGTAATTCCCGTGTCGCGCAAATCTTCCTCATCGCGCAAGCCGGAATCCGAATCCGTATACACGGCATTGCCGAACCCGTACACCGAACGGCATCCCCAGGTTATCGATTTATACGCAAGGCCGGGCCGGTCAATGGTCATCATCGCTGCCGCCGAAGTCAATTGCGTGCGCATTCCCGGCGCCATGTGTTTGCCGAGCATAAACTGCGCCTGTTCGCTCAACGTCAGCATACCGTAGGCGTCGATAAGGCGTCCAGCGGCGCTGCCCGTCGACACGAACGGATCGTCGGCGAATTCGGTTTGCAGCCCCATAGCCATAATCTTGCTCAAAGATCCGTTCAACAACAGGCGCGCCCGCCGCACGCGAAAATCATCCACTGATTCCAATCCGCTGACGCTATCCGTATCTTCTTCCGTCTGCACATAAAAACCGTGCAGCCGCACGCCCAAATCAATCACCGCGTTCTCGCCAAATTTCAATTCCGCGCCGGCAAAGGCCGCGCACACCGGCAGCGCCGATACGATCGCGCCGAATAAAATCCCTGCCCATAAATTTCTCAATTGCATGACGCCTCCTTGTCTGATTCATCATTACGGCTTAAAGTCACCGGCACCGGAGCAGTATTTCTGTACTGCGGTATTATAGCAAAATACCTCCACAAAACACAATACGCGACCTTTTCCACAATCCCGCATTGTGGAAGCGGTGATCCGGGAAAACGCATTCCCTATCGGACACTATTCACCTATGCCTTTAACTGCATTAGTCAGTAATCCCGCTACTTATGACGCGCGCTTCATTTCAATATTAAACGATCCCCTTGTCTTAACAACATACCGTTCTCGATCAACCCATCTATTACCTTCCCT
>JAMWCB010000159.1 GCA_023819605.1 Candidatus Omnitrophota bacterium | reverse complement strand
GAAACGGCGCTGCGGAACTCACACTTTGCCGGATGGCGGCAAAGTGTTCAGACAGGCCTTGCGCTGCCGCCTCCGGCACGGCAGTGCCCGTCCCGGCTCGTGCTGCGTTGCTAAAAATTGCACTTAGCGGTACAAAAATTTCCCTGCCAGTGAAACGTAGGAGAGATGGCCGTCATGGTTAGATTTATCACGCGTTGGCGTATATTCTGCCGCGAACGTTTCCCGCTGCTTTCGCATGTGGTGCTGCTGGGGTTTTACACGGCGGCCAATGCCTGCGTGGCAGTGAGCGCGGTGCCGCCGTCCGTGATACCGATCTTTCGTTTGTTCGGCACGAGCATTCTGGTTGTCACGATTTTTTTTCATCTGCGTATCTTCGATGAGATAAAGGATTTCAAAATTGATTTTCAGGTGCATCGCGACCGTCCCCTGGCGCGGGGATTGATTGCCGTGCCGGAAGCCAAAGCAGTGGCTGCGGGATTGATTGCGCTGGAGTTATGTGCGGCTGCGGTTGTGGGGCCGGCAGCGCTGGTTGCGGCGCTGTGCGTCGCGGGGTATTCGCTATTGATGTATAAGGAATTTTTTATCGGCGCCTGGCTGCGGCCGCGGCTGGCAACGTATGCGCTGACGCATACCGTGGTGTCCTGCGGGATATCCGTATTTATTTTTTCCGCGCTGACCGCGCGATTTTTTTGGGAAATTCCGGCGACGTACGGCTGGTTTGTGCTGGTTAACTGGATGATTTTTAATATTTTTGAGTTTGGCCGCAAGACGTTCGGTAAAGCAGAAGAGCAGGACGGGGTAGAGTCGTATTCCCAACGCCTGGGGCCTGAGCGGGCAGCAGGCAATGTGGCGTTGATGGCCGTGGTCGCGCAGTTTGTCGCGGATAAAATCGGTTTGCGGTTTAATCTGGGCGGAGGATACGCGGCGGCGATGTATGGATTATGCGGTGTGCTCCTGGTTTCGTGCGGTTTGTACGCGGCGCATAATGACGCCAAGGCCGGCAGGCTGTTTCGCGGGGTTTGTTCGTTTTATTTGCTGGCGTACCAGGTGATTGTCGTGGCCGGGTTTTGTGCCGGAGGTTTGCGATGGCAGTGGTAAAAACAATTGTCTGGGGTAATGAGCCCGTGCGGCTGACGGCAGATACCGTGCGGTTGCTGGGCGGCAAGTCGGTGGGGTTGCATGAGCTCAGGCAGAACGGGATGTGCGTGCCTGACTGGGCGACATTGAGCACGGAATTTTTCGCGAATTTGGCACATACCGACCGGGAGCTGGTCCGATTATTGGGCGGTGGGAGCGCTGATCCGGCAGGAAAAGCGGCGCAGGTGCGCGCGTATGTGCGGCAAATCGCCTGGGAAGGTACGAATCTGCAGGTTTTGCATAAGGTCTGGCGCGCGATCTCCCGGCATGGCAGCCGGCCGCTAGCCGTGCGCTCTTCCGCGGCGGATGAAGACAGTGCGGCGCTATCCTTTGCCGGGCAGATGGATTCTTTTTTAAATGTGCGCGGGTTTGCCGCGTTTGAGCAGGCGGTGCGCGACTGTTGGGCGTCGCTGTTCAATGAACGCGCGGTTTTATACCGTATGCAGCACGGCATTGATCCCTGGCAGGCGCGCATCGCGGTTATTGTCCAGCAGATGGTTGAGTCTGAAGCCGCCGGCGTGGTATTTACCGCTAATCCGCTTACCGGCAATCCGGCGCAGATGCTCATCAGCAGCACCTGGGGATTGGGGGAGGGACTGGTATCCGGAAAAATGGAGGCGGACACGTTTACGCTCAATGCCGCCGGTGATATCGTCGCGCAGGAAATAGCGGAGAAACAACAGGCAATCCGCTATGGCCCGGCGGGTGCCACAATAACGGTGGATATTCCGCCGCCGCTGCGGAATCAGCCGAGCCTGAGCGCGCGGCAGCTCCGGCAGGTTTTTCGGTTGGCGGACAGAGCGCGGCGATATAAGAAAATACCCCTGGATATCGAGTTTGCCGTCGCGCGCCGGCAGGTTTATTTATTGCAGGCGCGGCCGATCACCAATCTCAAAACATATGAAGAATTACAGGTCTGGGATAACTCCAATATCGTGGAAAGTTATTCCGGCGTCACCACGCCGTTGACGTTTTCGTTTATCCGGCAGGCGTATTTTGCCGTGTATTGGCAATTTTGCCAGACCATCGGCGTGGATAAAAAGACGATCGCCGCGCATGCGCCGGTGTTCGAGAACATGCTCGGGCTGATTTGCGGACGCGTGTATTACAATCTGCTCAATTGGTACCGTCTGGTATCGCTGATGCCGGGATTCCGCTATAACCGGCGTTTTATGGAACAGATGATGGGTTTGCAAGTAGTCAAAGATTTCGATATTGGCGCGGCGCCTTCGGGTATTTTTGAAAAATATTGTGTGCAGTTGCCGCGTTTGCTCAAAGTCGGCGCGCAGATGATTATTGCGCACCGGCGGCTGCCGAAAAATATCGCCGCGTTCCACGTGCAGTTTGCCAAGATTTATGCGCAGTATGCGCCGGAGGATTTTAACCGGTTCAGTCCGCCGGAGCTGCTGGCGATATACCGCCGTCTGGAAAAGGAAGTGCTCTGGAAATGGAAGGCGCCGATCACCAATGATTTTGAGGCGATGATTTTTTATGGGCTGCTGAAGAACCTGACCATGAAATGGGAGATTGATCCGCAGGGAGTGTTGCAGAATGATTTGCTCTGCGGCGAAGGCGGCATCAAGAGCACCCAGGTCACCACGCAGTTATTTTATCTGGCGAAGGAAATTGAACAGCGTCCGGATTTGAAAGCGGTTTTTCTCCAGGGCTCTCCGGAAGAGGCGCTGGCGTCTTTGAACGAAGATGCGGCGTTTGGCGTGATTAAAGAAAAATTCCGCGCTTACCTGGACGAGTACGGCGTGCGCTGCATCAATGAAATGAAGCTGGAATCCATGCCGCTCAAAGATGATCCGCTGTTCTGCATCGCCATGCTGCAAAATTATCTGCGCACTACCGTGCCGGATCCGGAACAGCAGCAGGCCCATGAGCGGAATATCCGCGCGCAAGCCGAAGCCACGCTGCGCCTAAAACTGGCAGGACAGCGGTTCGGCGGTATCTTTTCCCGGCTGCGTTTTTACCAGTGGGTACTGCGCCAGGCACGGCAGGCGATCAAGAACCGCGAGAATCAGCGGTTCTGCCGCACGCAGGCCTATAGCCTGGTGCGGATGATTATGCGCGCGCTCGGCCGGCAATGGCAGCAGCACGGGCTGATTGCGCAGGCGGAAGATATTTTTTACCTGGAAATAGACGAAGTCTGGGCGGAAGCCGAGGGAAAATCGCCGCGTCTGGATTTGAAAGCGCTGATCAAACAGCGCCGCGAGGAATTCGCGCGCTACGGGCAGCTGAGTCTGCCGGATCATATCGAGTCGTACGGGCCGGTGAACCTGGAGGCGTTACGCGCCGATGAATCCGCGGCGCCGGCGGACGGCATTTTGCGCGGGCTGGGGTGCTGCGCCGGTGTGGTGGAGAAAGAAGTGCGCGTGGTGCGCACGCCGGATTTGAATTTGCGTTTAAACGGGGAAATTATGGCGGCACCGCAGACGGATCCGGGCTGGGTTGTATTGTTCCCGTCGATCAGCGGCCTGATTGTGGAAAAAGGCAGTATGCTTTCGCATTCGGCGATTGTGGCGCGGGAGATGGGGATTCCGGCGGTGGTGGGGGTTAAGCAGGCGACGCAGGTTTTGGCCAGCGGCGACCGGGTGGTGCTCAACGGCGCGGAAGGCACGATAAAAATTGTGGAGAAGAGTTCTTGTGGTGAAAAAATACACATAATTTGAATAGGTCACTTAGATGATGAAATGTTTAAATGTGGCTCTTGTGGTATGGAGTGCCAGGTGACATTTTGTCCGCTGCGGGCAATTTTAACGACGCAACGGTCACTCGCCGAGACGGCGCTGCGGAACTCACACTTTGCCGGATGGCGGCAAAGTGTTCAGACAGGCCTTGCGCTGCCGCCTCCGGCACGGCAGTGCCCGTCCCGGCTCGCGCTGCGTTGCTAAAAATTGCACTTCGCTTGACAAAACTTCACTTGGCTGTGCGGAAAAGAAAGATACCGGATATTAGTTGGGAGCGGTAAAGCTGTTATGAAAATCGTGATTATCGCGCAGGAAGAGGCCGTTTATTTTAGCCCGTTTTTGCGGCGTGTCATCGCAGCGCGGCCACGGGATGTCTCGGCGGTGGTCATTGCCGGCAGCCGGGGTGCCGGCAACCATCCCAAGACTTTGCGGCAGAATCTGCGGGATCTGTATACGCTCTGGCTGATGCTCGAACCCTAC
>JAMWCB010000158.1 GCA_023819605.1 Candidatus Omnitrophota bacterium | reverse complement strand
CATCGAAGTCGCGCCGGCAGGGATAAGTCATAATTTCATCCGGTGGTATGTGCCGGCCGCTCGGCAGAAGTATATAACCCATTGAATGCCGGTATGCGGACACGTATAATAAAGAGTATGAAACACGCGCTGATCGGTATGTTGATTTTGGTTTCGGCTGCGTGCGCCCCGCAGACTTACTATAATGTGGCGACGCAGCGGCAGGAAACGTATTACTATTCGGAAGAGCGCGAGGTCGCCATGGGCAAATCGTTGTCCCGCGAGGTGGCGCGGCAATTTCCTGCCGATACGGATTTGCTTGATCAGCAGCGTTTGCGCGCGATCGGAGCTGCCATCGTCGCGGTCAGCGATCGGAAAAATATCGAATATACCTTTACGCTGATCGATAAAGACGAAGTCAATGCTTTTGCGATTCCCGGGGGGTATGTGTATGTGTTCCGCGGTTTATGGGATAAGATACGAGACAGCGATGATAAGATTGCCGCGGTACTGGCGCATGAGATCGCGCATATTACCGCCCGGCACACGGTTAAGCGCCTTCAGGACGCGTTGGGCTATGGGTCCTTGGCAATTTTAGCCCAGATTACGCCGGGAGCGGATATGCGTTCGCGTGTGTATGCGCAGCAGGGTATTCGGGAACTGTTGCTTTCCTATTCCCGCGAGGAAGAATTGGAAGCGGATATGTTGGCGGCAAAATATTTGCAGGAAGCGGGATTCAGCCCGCAGGGGATGCTCGATGTTTTGGCTCTTTTGCAGCAAACGCAGCGGGCGCGGCCGGCCGGCCCGGCGCATGTGCAAACCCATCCCTATATCCCGGAGCGGCAGCGCGCGGTTCGCCAGACGGTCAATCGCGGGGAAATAGAATTTAATGATTACATCAACAGCGGGTTGAAGCCGGGGGCGCCGTTGTAAGTTTTGAAAGGAGGAACGCTCATGGATGAATTTATTAATCACAATGCCATGCACGAAGATACCTGGCGGGTATTCCGGATTATGGCGGAATTCGTCGACGGATTTGAAACCTTGTCGCAGGCCGGCAATGCGGTGTCTATTTTCGGTTCGGCGCGGCCGTTGACGCGGGAACACGAGCATTATCGCCAGGCGGAAGAAATTGCGTTTCAGTTGGCCGGCGCCGGTTACGGCATTATTACCGGCGGGGGGCCGGGGATTATGGAGGCGGCAAACCGCGGCGCGAAACGGGCCGGCGGGAAATCGATCGGCTTGAATATCGAAATTCCCATGGAGCAGAAGCCGAATAAATATGTTACGACCCTGCTGCAGTTTCGTTATTTTTTCTGCCGGAAAGTAATGTTCGTCAAATACGCCTCGGCGTTTGTTATTTTACCGGGAGGTTTCGGGACATTGGATGAATTTTTTGAAGCCGTTACCTTGATTCAGACCGGCCGGAGCAGCCCCTTTCCCGTCGTCTTGGTCGGAAAGAAATACTGGCAGGGGATGATCCGCTGGCTGAATACGACGGTCGTGCGCACCGGCTGCGTCCGTCCGGAAGATATGAAAATTTTTCAGATTGTCGACAAGCCGGAACAGGCGGTGGCGGTCATCCGTGAATTTCACGCCGCCGCGGATAGGGACGGGGCGGCGGCCGCGCGCTCGGCCGAGGATATTTTGTGAGCCGGCTGCGCCGGGGGGAGGGAAACGGATGAAGGTTGTCGGGCGATGGGTGATCGCTGTGCTGGCCGTCGCGTGCGCGATGGCGTTGTATGCCGCGCCGGGCCCGGAACAGGAAATCGCCGGCGAATTATTCGGCGCGCCGGTGCCGTTGGGCAATTATTATTTTGCCAAGCGGGTGGTGTTGAGTTATGGGGCGAAGTGGCGCGGAACTCCCCAGGATAATCAGGAACTCGAAGATTTGGTTTGGCGCGAATTGGTTTTTTCGTACGAGGCGTTCCAACGCGGCATTTCCGTTTCAGAATCGGAGATTGACAAGGAAATCGATGCGCTGACCGCGGAAAATAAGGTGCCGTTTCGCTGGCGGGTCGACCGCGAAGCGTTTCAACAGTGGACGCAGGAAACGATGAAGGTTCCGGTGGAGGTGTTTCGCAATCAGATGCGGCATTTGGTGCAGTTGGAAAAATTGCGCGAGCAGGTCATTGCCTCATTTTCGCCGGAGGTAACCGATGCGGAAGCGTATCAAAAATTTCTTAATGAATATAATACGTTGAGCGTGGAATTGGTGGAATTCCCGGACCGGGAATCTGCCGTGGAATTTTATGAGCAGGTCAAGGTTCCGCCGCCGGCGGATGCGCTTGATGAGCTGGTTTGGCGGGATGCGGTGCGGTCTTTTTTCGCGGCAAAGGAGCGGAACGTTTCGGAAGAAGAATTTGCCAGCGGCATGGGGAAATTATTAGCCGGACACCTGCTGACGTTCAATTGGACGAACGATGAAACGGCGTTTGCCGCCTGGGTAGCGCAGACAACCGGCTATTCCCTGGAAGTATTCCGCGACTCTATCCGAAAATTATTGGCGGTCGACGCGGAGATTCAGGCGCGGTACGCGGCGGGCCGGCCGGATGCGGCCGACGAGCCCGTCTTCGCCGCGCTGCGGCGCAAAGCCGGCTCCGCCGCCGAGGCATACCGGCGTTTTTTGCGGCAGAACCCGCGCGGAGCGTATTTGCGTTTTGCCGATTTTGACGCGGCAAAGCGGTTTTATCAGGCGATACAGCGGACGGCCGGCCGCTGGGATGATTGGCGGCGGCGGGAGCCGAAACGGTTTAAACGCCCGGGATTCGTCGCGATGGATTTTCTGATTCATCTGTGGGGATTCCGCCAGGCCGACGCCGATGCGATGTCCGCATTGCCGATCGGAAGTATCTATCCGCCGGCGCCGATTTATAAAGGCTTCGGCGTGTTCAACGTGCTGGCGGTGCGCAGTGCCGATGCTGCGGCATTTACCGGGCAGCAGGAGGCCTACCGGCAGAAGGTCAGGCAAATTAAACAGTATGAGCAGTATCGCCGCTGGGCGGATGATTTAGTTAACCGGGCGCGGGTTCAGCGGTTGATCGCCGAATGATTCGCGGCACCGCCGGCCGTGATCCTCGCGCCCGGCGGCAGCATGGGAAAGGGATAGCCGCCGCATGGCAAAAAAAGAAAAAGTATCGACGGCTTATGAATATCAGGGGGCGTCGGCGTTATATGAATTGCTCTTTGCGTTGTTGCGGCGCGCGAAAGAACCGTTTCCGCCGTTTCGAATCGTCGCTACGCAATTCCCCTGGCGGGAGCTGCTGGATATTATCCGGCAGGAGCGATTGGGCGGGTTTGTTTATTATGAATTGATGCAGCATGAAGAAAAAGCGGCGCTGTTTCCGAAGTGGTTTTGCGATGAACTGCGCTTGAATTTTCAGCGCGGTATTGCGCGCGCGGAAGCCTTTCGGCGGCACTATGAAGAAATCGTTTCGGCGTTTGTGCAGAAGAAGGTGCCGGTTTTATTTATGCGCAGTGAAGCGCTCCAGGATACACTGTATCCGTCGCCGGGGATTCGTTATTTGACGGATATCGATATAATTGTCCGCAAAGATGATTTTTCGGCGGTGCGGCAGTTATTGAGCGCGTTGCGGTATGCCGGCGATGAGCATATCCCGCACTTGTTCAAACGCGATGGCGTGGAAGTGGATATCCATTGGGATGAATCCAGCAACTGGAGGATCGATTTCTGGCCCAATGACGTGGGAATCAATAGCAAAGATATCTGGCAGAAAGCGGTTACCGTGGCGCCGACGGCGCCGAATGTAAAAAAACTTTGGGTGTATGATGAAATAATCGTCGGCTGCGGGCATTTGCAGGAGCATTCGTTTCAGAGTTTGGTTTGGTTTATGGATGTGCGGCAGCAAATTCTTCGCGAAGGCGAACGGTTCGACTGGCTTTTGCTGCTGCAGCGGGCGTGGTTTTATGAACTCGATCAGCCCCTCTATTTTGTCCTGAAATTTCTTGACGCGCAGCGGCTTCTGACGATTCCGCGTGAAATTTTAAAAACGCTGGATGAGGCAAATTTGAGTCCGCTGGAGCGCTTGTCGTTGAACCGCTTGCTGCACAATCAGCGGCAGTTTATTTCCGGGGAATTGCTGTATTTGTTCAAGATAAAAGCCGTCATGGAACGGGGGATGTTTTTGTGGCGGCTGGCGGAATTGATGCGCGACGATGGCCTTTTGCCGCGGCAGGAAATTGCGCGCGCGGCGGTTCTCCTGCGGCGATGGTTTTCTTTAGCCGGCGCTATGTTCCGGCATTGGAGGGTGCTGCGCTATGGACGCTGAGCCGCTGCTCCGCCTGCCCTTATTTGAACATTTGGAGGAAGTGCGCCGGCGGTTGTTGAAAGCGCGCTCCATGTTCCAGATGCGCTCGCCGATC
>JAMWCB010000028.1 GCA_023819605.1 Candidatus Omnitrophota bacterium | reverse complement strand
GCGCGCCGAAAAACTCACCGGAAACATATGTAAGGGTTTTGACAAAAATTTTCCGGCGAGTAAACTATCAAAGCGCTCTTTCAAAATTTTACTGACCATCGCGTTGATCGCGGGAACGTTCATATATCCGCCGCCCAACACTAAATAGGATAAATCCGTCAGGTCAATATTTTCATCTTTTTTAATATGTTCGTTCGCCAAATAATATATAAGCTGTGCCAAAACTTCCGCGTCATACTCGACAATCGCCCGCACGATATCGCGCGCCTGCGACCATGCATTCTCGGATTGATCCAACAACCAGCCCATAAAAAAAGTATCAAACTGGGCATAGCCCCCCACGGTCTCTTTATATTTTTCAAATGGCGCCGCGAATGGATCAGTGCCGCGGCCGCTAAAATACTTTCTGGCCACGGCCAGCTGCATTTCCATGGCCCGGCTGCTCGCCAACTCATCGGCCGTGCCGTCGGCGATCGGCAGCGAAATGGCATGTGTCGTACCGTCGGCAAGCGTCAAAAACATGGTTTTACAGGCTGCAAGGATCTCCGGAGATTCGACAAAGACAGCCGGTTGTTTACCTGCCGGTTTTGCTTCCGACTCGCTGTCCTGCCGGTCCGCTGCTTTGATGCTGTCAATCTTCTGCTCGTCACCTTCTCCCGGTTTTGTCCACTGACTAATTTTACCAATCAAGACGCGGCGCTGTTCGTCAGGTTCCGGACGGCTCAGAATATCTTTTAATTTTTCCAAATAAACCGGCTCAACAATAACGCCCGCCGCTAAATTTGTCTCTAATTCATCCCTTGCCTCATCTGGAAGGGCCGCCAATATGTCCTGAAATTGCGCAACCGTCCTCTTTCCAAATCGTTGGACCAGCCCCGCGGCATATACTGCTACCGCTTTTCTCAACTGCGCCAGGCGCTCCGTCAATGGTTCTGCCGCGCGCTCACTTATCAACGATTCAATCGATTCCGCCAGTTCCTGCATCCGCACCTCGGAAACCACATCCCGAGTCTTTAATTGTGAACGGTAGGAACCAAATTCATCTGGAGCATGGAACTGGGTTACATACAACCCCCGAATCCCATCCCAAATATTATGAATTTGTATGGCCGCGGCAAACGAAACAAATACCGCACGGGGAATATCTCTATTCGCGCGATTGGCTTCGATCCAACCGAAGAGTGCGTCCATTAACCGCCGTTCCGAAGATCGTTCTGCCGTTATATGCGAAAAATACTCCCGCAATTGCGTAAGCCGCACGTCTAAAAGCGTATGATACACCTGCTCTTCAGGAAGTCGTGCCGGATTGGCCTGAAATCCCTGCTGCAGGCTCATCTGGGAAACACTGATGTGCGGCGACAAATACTGCGCGGAGGCACTTGCCTGCCCTGCCGTGGCGGCGACGGAAAATGCCGGGCAGCCGAGGTTAGCGCAGAGCAACGCCGCTATGGCTCGTATCCCACCGATTTTTTTTTGCATAAACAACACGCGCATAAGCCCCCTCACCGTAAAATTTCCACCACATCAGAAAAAAAATTTTGATATGTCGGCACAAAAACTCCTCATGAAAAAATTTTTTAAAGTATAGCATATATACTATAGAAATGCCATGACGGAAGGGATTTTTTTATCAGCAGAAAAAAAACCTCTCCCGGATATTTCACCTTCGTGGTGAAATATCCGGGAGAGGGGCAGAATACCACACGCTCGCGCGCTTACTACTTCAGCGGTTCTTTCGATAAAACTACGTCATCAACCCACACCGTTCCCTTGCCGTTGACGACCAGATTCAATACCACCTTACTCGGTTTTTGCCCTTTTTGGAATATAAACGGAGTTTTGATCGTCTTCCAATCGGATGTATTCATCACCATATCATTCAATCCCTTGGAAAAATAATGCCCATCCCCGACATACACCCACATCTCTAAAAACGCGCTGCCCTCTAATTCGGATTTAACGTTCGCCGCATATATCAATTGCGCATTCTCCACATCCAACGCTCCGGTTTCGCCCAGACAAACGACGGTCGGCCACGCGGTGGTAATTTTTATCGACCCCGCCCCTTCCGCTTTGACCTGCGTATCGGTTGCGATCACGGTGCGTAACGCCGCCGCGTCATCCAAACTCAACCGCTGCAACTCCTGCGCATGCGCCGGACCACCCATAATCACTACCGCAACAACCGCCATCGCCGCACGTGTATGCATACAACCTCCTTTTTCTCGATACGTCAACAAACCGCACGCCAACAACTACAAGATTCCCCGGTATCCGACCAGCGCATTTCCGTTACGTCAAGGCGCGAAAAAATAGTGAGCGATCACAACCCCGTCCGGTGCGCTTCATTTCATCAGCAGCAAACTCATCGCCATGACCATCATGCCGGACACCAGCCCCAAAAGGCTGTCGTGGCCTTTTCCATAGGCGCGGCTGGCGGGCAATAATTCGTCCAAACTAATATACACCATAATGCCGGCCACCCCACCGAATAAAACACCAATAATTTCCACCGGAATTGCCCCGCCGTTTTCCCCCATCCATAGCCGCAGCAAGGCGTACGCGGCCACGGCTCCCACCGGCTCGGCCAAACCGCTCAACACCGAGTAGGTAAACGCTTTTTTTCGATCGCCGGTGGCGTAAAAAATCGGCACGGAAACACTAATCCCTTCCGGTATATTGTGCAGCGCGATCGCGACGGCAATGACCGCGCCCAGCGAAGGATTATGCAACGCGGCTAAAAAAGTCGCCAAACCTTCCGGAAAATTATGAATCGCGATCGCCAGGGCCGTAAATAATCCCGTGCGCAACAACTTCCGCTGACGCCGTCGGTGGTCATGGCTGCCGGGGACAGCGGCCGCCGCGTCAGGCTGAAAATCCGGCGGACGGGCCGCGGGATTATGGAGCGGCGCCGTTTCTTCCTCCGAATGCGTTTCATGCGGGTTTTCCGCGGCCGGAATGCAATAATCAATCAGCCCGATGAGCAGCATGCCGCCGAAAAATGCCGCGGCATTGGCCCAATGCCCCCAATACTCGCCATAGCGTACTGTCAGCGCCGCGACGCTCTTGCTGAAAATCTCGACAAACGAAACATAGAGCATAACCCCGGCGGAAAAACCGGTGGCTACCGACAAAAAACGGTAATTCGTGCGCTTCGCCATAAACGCGATGGCGCTGCCGATGGCCGTGGCCATGCCGGCGAAAACCGTCAATCCCAGTGCAATCCATACATTATCCATACAGCACGCGCTCCCTTCACCCCCCCCCCACTTTTATTTTTGAAACCTGAACTGAAAAACCGGCTTTGCGGAACAACGCGCTTAATTCCGTAGCGGTATATTCCTTCGCGTAATTTCTCGGGGGTACGTGTTTCCCCTTTGCTTATTTTTTTTCGCATAGCGTTCATTATACCACATCGCACGCCGCCGCTACGGTCAAGCCGCCGTCCTGCGGTCTTCGTTGCGCCCATCGCCTATTTTCGTTATAATTTTAACCGGCATGATTACCGCCAAGGACACGTAAGCGCGACGCAAGACAATGTTTAAATTTCTCAAATTATATCGACAGGAATTCTTCTCCGCCGAGCAGACGCTCCAGCGGCTGATCTCGCTGGGCTATGAACGGGCCGGACACGTTCAGGCGAAAGGACAATGCGCGCTGCGCGGGGAAATTCTGGATATTTTCCCGGTGAATTTTCAACAGCCGGCGCGCGTCGAAGCCGCTTTTGACCGCATCGAACGCATGAGCACCTTTGATCTGGCCAGCGGCAAACGCTTAAGCGAGCACAACCCCTTAGTCATCATGCCCGTCGGCGCGCATGTCGGCTCCTATACGCTGCGCCCGTTGGCGTTAAACACTTTTTCCGAGCTTAATCCCGGCGATTTCATCGTCCATATAGACCATGGCATCGGAAAATTCCATGGCGTCTCGAAACTCAAAGGAACCGCCCACGCGAAAATCGAATACGCGGACGGCGATCTGCTCTATGTGCCGCTGGAACAGCGGACACTGCTGCAAAAATATATCGGCTTTACCGGCCACGCGCCGCGGCTGCACAAACTCGGCGGCAAGCTCTGGCAGAACACCAAAGACCGCGCAAAGCGCGGCATTACCAGCTTTGCCCTCGATTTGCTGCGCCTGCAGGCCCGCCGCAAGGCGCTGCATGGGTTTGCCTTTACGGCGGACACCGCCTGGCAACAGGAATTTGAACGACGTTTTCCCTATTCTTTGACCGCCGACCAGGCGAAAGCTATCCAAGAAATGAAACATGATATGGAAATGCCGCGGCCGATGGACCGGCTGCTCTGCGGCGACGTGGGCTATGGAAAAACCGAGGTCGCCTTCCGCGCCGCGTTCAAAGCGGTCATGTCCGGCAAACAAGTCGCGATATTGGTTCCGACGACCTTGCTGGCCGAACAACACAACCATAATCTCCGTGAGCGGCTGCATGAATTTCCCGTCGACGTCCAAATGCTCAGCCGCTTTAAAACCGCCGCACAGCAACGCGCGATTATCCAAAGGCTGGCTGCCGGCGCCGTCGACATCGTCGTCGGAACCCACCGCCTGCTTTCCGCGGATATCCGATTCAAGGACCTGGGGCTGATCATCATCGACGAGGAGCAGCGGTTCGGCGTCAAAGCCAAGGAAAAACTCAAACAGATGCGTGATCTGGTCGATGTGCTCACCCTCACCGCGACGCCGATTCCGCGGACTTTATATATGTCGCTGCTCGGCGTCAAAGATATGTCGACGATCAATACCCCGCCGGACAAACGGTTGCCGATTGAAACGTTTGTCTGCACGTACGACGACGAACTGGTGCGCGCCGCGATCACCAACGAACTTGAACGCGGCGGACAGACATACCTCATCCACAACCGCGTGCAGGACATTCATCGTTTCTCCGACCGCATCCAACAAATAATTCCTTCCGCCCGGATAGCCGTCGGACACGGACAGATGCCGGAACATGAACTGGAACAGGTGATGATCGATTTTATCGAACACCGCGTGGATGTGCTGGTTTCCACAACTATCGTCGAATCCGGCTTGGACATCCCCAATGCCAACACCCTCATCGTCAATCACGCCGAAAATTTCGGACTTGCCGACCTCTACCAATTGCGCGGCCGTATCGGACGTTTCGACCGGCAGGCCTTCGCCTATTTTCTCACCCCCAAACACGCGACGTTCAATCCCGACGCCCAACGGCGCCTGCGCTCCATACAAAAATTCACGGAATTGGGTTCCGGATTCCGTATCGCCATGGAAGATTTGGAAATTCGCGGCGCCGGCAATCTGCTCGGCGAAGAGCAGCACGGCTATATCGTCGCCGTCGGTTTTGATCTCTATTGTCAACTGCTCGCTCAGGCTGTTCAATCGATCAAACTTCCCGATCAGGATCCCCCCTCCCGCGCAAACCAGGCAACGCGTCCTGTTTAACCTTGTTTTTCCCCGCGATATATGCTATAACTACATATACTATTAACTATCGTTCATCCAAGGGCCATGATGCGACTAATCTTCTTTTTTTTGACGGCGATTGTACTGTTCCTGAACGCCAACCCGGTATTCGCTGAACTCCAGGGAGCAATCGTCGCAATCGTCAACGGCGCGCCGATCACCAATACCGATGTCGACGAGCTGATCGCTCCCCTTTTTCAGCAGTATAAAAATTCGTATCAGGGCGACGAACTGAAGCAAAAACTCGCGGAAGCCCGCGCCGACATTTTACAACAATTAATCGAAGATAAACTCATCCTCCAGGAAGCGGCGAAAAAGAAATTAAAGGTTGAAAAAGAGGAGGTTGAACGGCTGATCGATGAATTGCGCAGCAATTTCCCCTCTTCCGCGGACTTCGAAGCCGCGCTCAAAAATCAGAATACGACGCTCGGAGAAGTGCGCAAACGCTACGAAGAACAGCTCCTGATCAAAAAAGCCGTGGAAGTAAACGTATTAAGCATAGTCAGCGTTTCCCCGAAAGAAATCAACGATTACTATGACCGGGAAAAAGACCGTTTCCAAACTCCCGAACAGATTCGTCTGCGCAATATCTTTCTGAGCACCGAAGAAAACACCGCTGCGGAGGCCGCCGAAAAGAAAATCTACGAAATTTACGATCAATTGGAACAAGGCGCACCCTTCGCGGAACTGGTCGAAAAATATTCGGAGGCTCCGAATGTGGTCGACGGCGGCAACATGGGAACCATGCAGCGCGGCACGCTGCGCAAAGAAATCGAAGACGCCGTATTTACGTTGAACATCGGTGCATACAGCAAGCCGGTGCGCACCCCCCTGGGATTTTATATTTTTGCCGTAGATGAAAAGATACCTCCCGCCGTTCCGCCGCTGGAAGATATAAAAAATAAAATCCGTCAAAAAATTTATCAGGACAAAGTCCGCATCAGTTTGCGGGAATGGATCGCAAAAATAAAAGCATCGGCACTCATCGAGGTAAAACATGAAACAAAAGAAAAAAGTTAGAATCGGCATCACCCTGGGCGACCCGGCCGGTATCGGCACGGAAATCACCCTGAAGGCATTGCAGGATCCGCGCATCCGGGAATCGGCGACGTTTTTGCTCATCGGCGACTACGGCGCGGTCATTCACACCCAACGGCAAATCGGATGCAACTTAAACTTCCATATCATTTCCGATATCGGAAAATTGCGTTTAAGCGAGGAATTGGTAAATTTTCTCAATCTCGGCAATGTCACCTTTCCGGTTCCCCACGGACAGGCCGATGCGCGCTGCGGCAAAGTCGCCTACGAATACATCAACATGGCCTGCCTGCTGCTGCGTTCCAGTGAAAGCCTGCAAGGGCTGGTGACCGCGCCGATCAGCAAAGAGGCGATGCGGCTGGCCGGCTGTGAATTCCACGGGCATACCAACATCCTCGCGCAGCGATTCAAGGCCCGTTATGTGCGCATGATGTTCGCCGCGGAAAAACTCCGCGTGGTGCTGGTCACGGTGCACACCGCGTTACGCAATGTGCCGGACATGATCACCAAGAAAGAGGTCATGGACAGTATTTTTGCCACCCACCGGGCGCTCAACATCCATTTCCGGATCAAGCGCCCGCGCATCGCGATTTGCGGGTTAAACCCCCATGCCTCGGAAAACGGGCTGTTCGGCAACGAGGAGCGCAGCCAGATTATTCCGGCGATTGAGGCGGCGCGCGCGCAGAAAGTAAAAATCGAGGGGCCGTTTCCGGCCGACACCATTTTTTGGCAGGCAAAAGACGGCGCGTTTGACGCGGTCATCGCCATGTACCACGATCAGGCCTGCATTCCGTTTAAAACATTATATTTCGAAAAGGGAGTCAATGTCACGCTGGGATTACCGTTTGTCCGCACCTCACCCGACCATGGCACCGCATTTTCGCTCGCCGGGCAAAACAAAGCCGACCCGGAATCAATGATCGCGGCAATACGCATGGCCGTGGAAATGACTTCCAACATGCCGCGCAAGCGGTTTAAGCCGAAAGTCTATGTTCCGGACAAAGACCGCAGCCGGTAAACACGCGCGCCGCCGCCCGAAAAAGCGGTTCGGACAACATTTTTTGCGGGATGAAACCGCGCTCGCGCAAATCATCGCGGCGGCGGATATATCGCCGGCGGATACCGTATTGGAAATCGGAGCCGGCTTAGGCGCGTTAAGCGTGCGCATTGCCCAACAAAACCCGCGCGCCTTTATTGCGCTGGAAAAAGACCGCGACCTCATTGCCGCGCTGAAGAACAAGTTAAACGCGTTCCCGCACACCGCCGTTGTACAGGATGATATTCTGAATATCCCGCTGGCGCCGCTCGCGGCAGAAAACCGGTTGAAGATCATCGGCAACCTTCCCTACTATATTACCAGCCCGATTCTCACGCGCCTGATTGACGCGCGGGCGTGCATTGACGTTATTATCGTCACCGTGCAAAAAGAAGTCGCGCAGCGCATTGTCGCCGCGCCGGGCACAAAAGCGTTCGGTCGGCTTTCCTGCCTTATCCAGTATTACACACAACCGGAACTGCTGCAGATATTTCCACGCCGCCTCTTCCAGCCGCCGCCGCAAGTAGACAGCGCCTTGGTGCGTCTGCGCATCCTGCCGCGCCCCTCGGTGGCGGTACGCTCGGAAACGGCATTTTTTTCGATTATCCAGGCTATTTTTACCCATCGCCGCAAAACATTGCTGAACAGCTTGCTCGCGTACGGCGGCCTGGGGTTAAATCGCGCCCAATCGGAAAACATTCTCGACCATGCGCGCATCGCACCGGCTTGCCGGGGAGAACAACTCCCCCTTTCGGATATCGCCCGTCTATCTGATTGCGCTGCGGTACCCACGGTGTAACAACTATATTTTCACTTGCGTCCGGGGACATTTCCCCCTATAATAAAGTCATTGAAAGTGATTCAACTACCGGGCATATTTAAAGGTTCTGCATTCTCATACGAAGCCCTGTCACTTTTTGTTTCCACCGCGTTTTTTGACTGAAAGGGGATCCTTATGGGATTGCGTTATAAGCACGCATTATTTCTTAATCCGTATTTCGATAAATCAACAAATAGTATCATGCGCCTTTTCCCTCCCACCGGCCTGGAATACGTCGCAACCAGCGCCAAAAATCATGTGGACGCGCTGACCCTGATGGATCTGCGCTATGAAATTCAATACAGCGATCCGGACGCGCTGTGCGCGTTTATCGCCCGCAACGGCATCGATATTATCTGCGTCGGCCTCGGCTGGGACCGCCAGCTGGAAGAAATCTGCGCGCTGCTGAACCGCTTGCCCGCGAATATCCCTTTAATTATCGGCGGTTACACGGCCACGGAAAAAGTCGAAGAGCTCTTTAACAATTGCCGCACCGTTAAAATCATCGCGCGCGGCGAAGGCGAAGAAACGATCCGCGAGATTTTAACCGGCGTACCGCTGGAAAAAATCTCCGGAATTTCATTCCGCGCGCAAAACGGAATCACGCACAATCCGCATCGTCCTCTGCCGGACATCAATACGCTCGCCAACCCGGACCGTTCTTTACGCCGAAACATCTATCGTTTTTCTTTTGGCGGGGTGAACATTCCCTCGCTGAGCTTCGACACCGTCTTAAGCGCGCGCGGCTGTCCCTATAACTGCAAATTTTGCACCTTCAGCCTTAATCCGTTAGGCCAGAAACGCGCCTACGCGGCGCGCGAACCCGCCTCCGTCGTCGAAGAAATCGCCGGCATTGCGGCAAATGTCATCCTGTTCAGCGACGAACATTTTTCTTTAAATCCGAAACGCGCCGAAGAAATTTGCGATTTGATCATCGCTCGCGGCATAAAAAAACGTTTCATCGCCCAGGTGCGGCTGGATATCGCGCGGCATCCCGGCCTTCTCGCCAAAATGGTTACCGCCGGATTTAAATCGTTGTTTATCGGCGTCGAATCGCCGCATGACCGGATTTTAACCATGCTGAACAAGGGTTTCGACGCGAAAACCGCGCGGGAATCCTTCGCCATTCTCACACAATACCCTATCTACTACCACGGCTATTTTATTTACGGAAATATCGGCGAAACGGCGGAAGAAATGCTGGAGATTCCGCGTTTTGCCCGCGAAATCGGCGTGGATTCCATCACGACGACGAAACTGCGTATTGAAAAATTTTCCCCGCTGCGCGAAATCGCGGAACGCACACCGGGATATCATATTACCGAACGGGGAGAATTATATTCGGATACCTTCAGCCATGCCGCCCTGAAAAAAATCGGAAAAAAAATAAAATTTTCTTTTTATACGCTGCCGCAGGTAGCCAAAATCGTCCGCAAGGCATTGCGCATCAACTTATTAACGACAACGGATATATGCTGGATACTGGCGGCCCTGCCGATCGCGATCGTCTCAATGCTCTGGCGGGAAATCAGAAAAGGGCGCCTGCGGCATACGATCAAGCATATCGTCGAGGGCAATACGCAACCCGCCCCCTCGCCGCTGGCACGATAATCCCTACGGCGGGCATTCGTTCACGTATTTCATAGTTTTTCGAAAGACGAGCACACACCCCGGCAACACACCGGCAGCGGAACGCTGTACGTTGTCCACGCCGATTTAAATCAATCCATCATTTAAACAGTTCTTGGGGTTGTATTCCGTCGATCTATGGCGGGATTCCGCTCACGCCAACCCGGGAGAGAACGAGCCGCCGAAGTAGCTGCCGCGGCCCGATGGGCGGATAGTTCACACCACGCCGGTAAAAATAGCCCGGTTACGCCGACGGATATCGCCGCCGCCGGCGAAAATGGCCTGATGCCCGAGCCGCCGCTTGCGCGCCGGGACGCCGCTGCCGGCTGCTGCCGCGCGCTGCTGAAGCCGGCTTTCCCGAGACATCGAACTGTTGTCGGGGCACCGCGGGGTGCGCGGCCAGCGGAATGGACGCGCGGATCATTTTTTCGATATCGCGAATATCTTTTCCCTGCTCCGGCGTGGCCAGGGTAATCGCGTGGCCTTCCATGCCGGCTCTGCCGGTGCGCCCGATACGATGCACGTAATTTTCCGGATCGTCCGGCAAATCGTAATTAATGACTAATTCAATACCCGCGACGTCAATCCCGCGGGCGGCGATATCCGTTGCCACCAAAATACGATACCGGCCGCTCTTAAAACCATCCAGCGCATCCCGCCGCTGGGCCAAAGAACGATCCGCATGAATCTCCGCCACGGAATGGCCCATGCTCCGGACAAGCCGCGCCACTTTGTGCGCGCCGATTTTGGTGCGGATAAAGAGCAAGATCGAACCGTTGTACTGTTTCAACAATTCCCCCAGGAGAAATCCCTTGCGCTCCTTGGTGACGATAAACAACTCCTGCGAAACCAATTCCGCGGCAGTACCCGACGGCGCGATTTCCGTGCGCACCGGCAGGTTCATATGCGCCGACGCGATATTCAAGATAGCCGCCGGCATCGTTGCGGAAAACAGCATCGTCTGGCGTTCTTTCGGAATCAGGGCGAGAATCCGCTCAATTTGCGGCGCAAACCCCATATCCAACATGCGATCCGCCTCGTCGAGCACCAAAATGACCACGTCGTCCAGACGAATACGGTGCTGCCCGACATGATCGATCAAGCGGCCGGGAGTGGCGATAATAATCCGCGGATTATTTTTGAGCGCCGCGGTCTGCAGATGCATCGATTCGCCGCCGATGAGCACCGCGGTTTTCATTTTAAATTTCGCCGCAAGCCGGGAAAGCGTCTCATCGACCTGAACGGCCAACTCCCGCGTCGGCACCAAGACCAACCCGCGGCCCGGTTTCTGGGCCAGCCCCTGGATCATCGGCAACCCGAACGCTAATGTTTTCCCGGTGCCGGTCTGGGCGATGGCGATAATATCTTTGCCTTCATTGGCAACCGGTATCGCCTTATGTTGAATCGGTGTCGGCACGCGAAAATTAAACTCGGCGATCACATCAAGCAACCCGGGAGCGATTCCTAACCCATAAAAATTATTCTGTGGAACATTCATCGTTTCTTTCCCTTTCCGAAACCCTGCGCTCACCGGCGCGGATTCGGACTCCTTTCTCAAACTGATGCGCCAACACATTCATTCTGCCGCCATCAAACGGCAGCTGTCCTCCCTTTACCATCCGGCGCATCAAACAGCGGCAAGGAAACGTACTACGCGGCGGAAAAACATCAGCGGAATTTTGATTGCCCAGCGGAAGCACATTATGAACATAGTATAGCACTCTCCTGCGCAAATTACCAATAAATTTATCCCCCGGGAAATTCCGCCGCAAGTGTAACAAACCACCCCGGCTCCCCTACAAAATCTCGACAAAAAAAGTCGTTCCCTGCTCGCCGCCGGACTCAAACCATAAACGCCCGCCCAAATATCGTTCGGTGAACAACTTTGCGCCGTAGGTTCCGATACCCCGTCCGGCGCCTTTGGTGCTGAACGAACGCTGAAAAATGGAAAGCCGGTCCGGTTCCGGAATCACCGCAGCGTTATGCACATAAAAAAGATACCGGGCGCCGTTCCGCTTGCAGCCGATACGCACCACCCCGGACACACCGGTCGCTTCCAGGGCGTTTTTCAACAAATTCAGCAGCACCCGAAATAATAAATTTCTTTCCGCAACCAGCCATATGCCGTCGTCACGCTCAAGTTCTATCGTTTTATCCCGCGCGTACTCCGCCTCGGCGACAAAGCGAATCAACTCCTCCAACAAATCCCGCACCCGCAGTTTTTCCGGCATAACCACATATTCACCCCGTTCCGCGGCCCGCAGATCTTTCTGCGCGCGAATCAGCTCGACCATCCGTTTAGCGGCGGTATGCACTAATCCCGCGTGCGAAGCGTCGCAGGGCATTTTCCCTTCCGCCATGGCCAGGCTGAATGAATACACGCCCCCCGTCTCATTCATCAAATCATGAAAAAAAATCCGTTCCAAAACCTCGCGGCGTTTCTCGTCATGAATATCTTTCAGCGTGACCAACGCAAAGGTTGCCGGCCCCACCGCAAACGGAGACGCCCAGACCCGTAAATCAAACGCGGCGCAACCGCCGGACGCGGCCACCGTCCGCAAACGGCATTCTTTTTCGCTGCAGCGTCCGCCCTGCGCCTCCAAAATTGCCAGCACCGCCCCGCACTGCCGGCATTCTTCTCCGGTTCCACAGCCGGAGGGGCCGGCTCCCGCGCGCACGCATTGAAAAATTTCTCCCGGGCGTTTTCCCAGCACTGCGCCGCTATCCGCAATCCCCGTCAAGTCCAGCAATTTTTTATTTACAAAAACCGCCTGGCGATTGCGGTCCAAAAGCAGAATACTCTCGGGAAACACATTCAAGGTAGTGACCAATAACTCTTCCCGCAGAATGCGTTCAGACGCATGCGCGATCATCTCCGACGACGAACGCTCCGGCGGCGCAAAATATGTTTTTTTGTCCATGCGATACCTTCAAAACCTCACCATTGCGGCCGACGCTCGCCCCCCGCATCCCCGCAACAAAAAAAACCGTTTAATAAAAAATACAATTGCGCCCGGAATTTTTCGCTTTATACAACGCCGTATCCGCGCAATTCAACAGCTTACTCAGGTCGTCACTGTTATCCGGATAACAGGCAATACCGGCGCTGAAGGTCACCGTAACTTTCTCGCCGGCCTTCAAATGCGCGGAGGTTATTTCCTGCTCGGCAAGTTTCGCCTTAATCCGTTCTAAAACCACCAACGCCTGCGGCGAACTCGATTCCGGGAAGATAATCAGGAATTCTTCGCCGCCATACCGGGCAACCGTATCTTCATTACGCACGTTATCCTTCAGTATTTTTGACAAAAGCTGCAGCACATCATTGCCGACTAAATGCCCATACGTATCATTAATACGTTTAAAAAAATCGATATCGACAATCGCCACCGCCATTTTTTTCTGGTAGCGTTTACTGCGGGCAAATTCCTTTTCGAGAAATTCCATCATCCAGCGAAAATTCAAACACCCGGTCAGCTCATCATGGCCGGCCAGAAATTCCAGGCGTTTGCGCATTTTCTTCTCTTCATCCGAAACATGCCCCAAGGCTAGGCCGCTCAAAAAATAAACGATGACCCGCACCGGCATGCCGCGAAAAACCAGATCGCGCGCCTGCCAACCTCTAAAAACCGCCACTTCGCCGATAAAAATCAACACCGAGACAAACGCGACAACCAGCCCGCCGGTTTTGCCGAACCACAAACCGGCCACGGCGATAATCGTGACGTAGAGATACCCTAACGAAACGCCGAACACCCCGACCGCCCGGCGCAAAATAATCATCCCGATCAGCGCCAGCGCGATCAGGGCGATCCGCGCCGGGCGCTTCGAAATTATCTCTGAAAAATTTTTATGTATCGGAAACATCACACTCATATTCCCGCCCGCCGCCGGGCGCCGGGGCGGCGCATTCGCGCTGTAATCATCCCGAACATTTTACGGCAGCCGCTCCCGGTAGCCGTCCGGAACCGAAGCCATCGGCCGTGCGCCGCGACGCCGCGCTGCCGGATTCATCCCCGCTTCTCTTTACGATTGACCGTTACCAATCCGAACGCCGCGATCCCGCAGATGACCCCGGCAATCGTCAACGGATGCAGCGGCAACACCTGCGCCAAATTTAACTCTTGAATAGCATACAAGCCTTTTAAAACCGGATCCAAAATCTTCACCTGCAGAAACATCCCGGGAATCATCGAAACAAACACGATCAGATACAACATATTCCCCTCGCCTAATTGCCGCAGCGTGCCTAAAACGCAGCCGCCGCTCAAAATGATGCCGGCGCCGAAGAGCGCGCCGGAAAGCAAATTAAAGAAACCCGCGCCGCGCACCTGCCCGACCGGTTTTAAACCCAACATGACGAACCCGATTGTCGTCACGATCAGAATCAAAAACCACATCGTTAAAATCCGCCGGCCCTTGCCCATAAAGAGCGCTGATAAACCCTGCGCGAAACACAATCCGGCGCGCTGCACAAAAAAACCGAACCCGATACCGAATAATAAACCGTAGACTAACATCATTGCGCACCTCCGTCTTTGACCAGAAAGCTGTAGACAACAAATGCGCCGATGAAAATTCCCGCCGCCGATAGAAAAGACGCGACGCTCAACATCGGAATACCCGTCACAAACGCGGTCGTACAGGTTCCCGGCGCCATAGTCACCCCCATCCCGATTAAAAAGCCGCCAAGCACCGCTTTCCAAATATTTTTTCCCGCCGGCAGGCGCAATTTAAACTCACCAAACGAAAGCGCGCCTAAAAACGCACCGATAATCACACCGAGATTAACAACAAACGCGAACAAAAATTTCTTTTCCGGGCCCAGCACTCCGATCAACGGCAGAAAACTGCTGCCGCCGATCCAAAACTTCTTAATCGAAAAATACATCAGCACATTCAAGAGCGCGAAACACACCGCCATCAGCCAATACGTCGAGAATAGTTTTTTCATTACTTCCTCCGGTTATTGATTGTTGCCCTGCCCCCTCCAGAAGCCGTGATTATTTCTCAATCAGAATTTTCCAGCCGGCGCTTATCTTATTAACCGTAATCTTGACGCCAAAACAGGCTATCTCTTCCGGAATACTTTTCATGGCCAACGGATCATCCGTCACAATTTCCAGGCAGTCCCCGGCAGACAACTGCTTAAACTGTTTTATCGTATTAATCACCGGTAAGGGACACACCTGCCCGGTAAAATCAAATGTTTTTACTGCCATATTCGCCTGCTCCCTGCCGCATGAAAACAACAAATCGAACGGCGCGCACTCACTCGCCCGGCAAACGCGCCACGCCAATCCAATAATTCTCCAACATCGAAATCATCGCTAAAAAATCGTCGAAATTCACCGGTTTGGTAATAAAAGTATTCACGCCCAGCGCATAGCTCTCGATAATGTCCTCATAACGCGACGAGGTAGTCATCATAATCACGGGAATAAGTTTCAATTTCTTATCCTGCTTGACTATTTTCAACACTTCATGGCCGGTGATCCGCGGCAAATTTAAATCCAGGAGCATGATATCCGGACGCGGCGCGCTGTCTCCCCCGGCATATTTCCCCCGTTGAAATAAAAAATCCAACGCTTCCTCGCCGTCATGCACGACATACAGGCAGCTGCCCATGATGCTTTGCTTTAATGCCCTGGCTGTCATTTCACTATCGGTAGGATTATCTTCCACCAACAATATATTAATTTTCCGCGCTCCCCGTTCTTTGCCCATTACGCCTCCTGACATCTCTCTACCGGACAAGTAAATTTTTCTTTATGCGATTGGGGATATGTAAAATAAAATGTGCTGCCTTTGCCGAGCTCCGATTCAACCCAAATACGTCCACCGTGCATTTCCACGATTGTTTTGACGATGGTCAACCCGGCGCCGGTGCCGCCGTCGGCGTCGTCGCGGCTCAACCTCTGGAAAATAAGAAAAATTTTTTCGAAATATTCCCGCGGGATACCGATGCCGTTATCCCGCACAAAGAAAACATATTCGCCGGCCGCGTCCTCGCAACCGATTTCAATACGCGGCTGTTTATCTCCACTGTATTTCAAAGCATTGACGATCAGATTATAAAATACCTGCCGATAGCGCGCCCGATCGCAGGCAATCACCGGCAGCGAATCCGCAACCGCGATTTCCGCTTTTTTTTCCTTCACGGAAAATTCCAGCGTTTGGACCACTTCGTCGATCAATTCCCGCGCCAGCACCGGCTGCCAGGGATTAGGACGCCGCCGCACGCGGGAAAGCTCCAGCAGATCATCGATCAAGCGCTTCATCCGCAGTGTCGCATTTTCAATCGTCGTTAAATAATGCCGGCCTTTTTCATCCAGCCGCTCACCGTAATCTTCCCGTAAAAATTTGCTGAACGCGTTAATCCCCCGCAGCGGCTCTTTTAAATCATGGCTGACACTATGCGTAAAATCATCCAAGTCCCGGTTGGAACGCTCCAGCGCCTGGTTAGTCCTGCGCAAATCCAGTTCTGTTTTACGGCGCAGCATCATTAGCATCAAAGCCTGGGCAACCCGGGAGATCACCTGGGAATCCTGCGGAGAAAAACCTCCCGGCTTATTCGCTAACGCCAGCATGCCATACGCGCGCTCGGCGGTATCGGAAAAAGGCAAACCAAGAAATGAGTGCATGGTGAAAGAAGCACGGGGAAAAAGCTCCGGCGGCCAGGGCAAGCCGGGATTTTCATTTTTAACAATAATTTGATTGCTGCGGATAACCTCGGCCCAAATACCTTGCAGGGTAAATCCAGTCAATGACTGCCACAGCTGCTCTCTCGGCACATTTAAAGACTGCCAATCAGCGCCGCTGACTGCGCTGATATCAAACGAACCGTCTTCATTAATAATTCCCAAAATGCCGAACGAACTGTGCGTAAAACCGACGCACTCATCGAGCAGCTCGCGCCATGCATTAAGACAGGATTTCTGTGTAATCAGCAATCCCAGCAACTTGGCGACAAACTCCGCCTCGGTGGTTTTTCTCTCTAATTGCTCGCGTTCTGCGGGTTCCATCCCTGCGCTTCCTGATTATAATCCGAGTGAAATAACACGTTCAAAGACGCACATCCCTGTGGTACGGGACAACAATCCGTTAATTCGACCCATGGTACGGTCAGAAGATGTCTTTTATTATAGTTTCGGCCGGAAACGCTGTCAAGGATAAGTCTGGTGCAACCGAAATTCGAGAACAAACGTATCCCAGGGGTTAAATTGCGATTGCTACGGCCTGGGTGGCCGGATCAACAGATAGCGGCGCCTGCGGGCGGCAGGTATCGACGACAAAACGCTCCTGTTGCGCCTTGCGCAACAGCTCGACGAGAAAAGCATGCACACGGCGTATATCATTGCCAAAATCCTGCCATTTTATGACCTGAGCCCATGGAACATCGCGAAAAGAATCACCCTGTGCCGTTTCCTGGCGAGTAAAACTATCGCTCGCCATTAAACTTTCCAAATTCATCGCTAATTGCGCGCGCTCTACCAACGACATTTCTAAAAAAACCTGCACTAAACCCGCTCGTTCTTGCCAGGGCCGCGGCCCGATGATAAAAACTACCCCCTGCCATTTCCGGTTGCCGTTTTCATCCGGGCAAACCAATTGCTGCGCTTCTTGCCACAAATGCTCTTCAAACCAGCGATGAAACTCCGGATCATTGGCCAAAGTATGCATAAACCGATTATTCGACTGCGCATTAAAAAATGATTTAATTTCCTCCCGCAATGGCGGGATTCCATCCATCGCTTCATCCGCGGCAATTTCGTCGAATAGGATCGGTTCTTCCTGCACATTCAACCTTCCGTCCGCAACAAACTTCCTGGCGTAGGCTCGGCAGGCAGGGCCATACTCTCGCCAAAAATCTTCAACCTCTTCCGAATTTTGCCAGTCGACGTTTTTTATAATCTGACACAAATTATTTCGCGTGCCGTCCTTAACGACACCTTCCTGTAATATATGATACGCTAAGCCCCGGATTAAAAAACCCACATGAATCCGCTTAAACGCCTCGTGGCTGAGCATCAAGTATGACAAGGGCAGCCGTAACGCCCCGGCCAAGCTGCTTAAGGCGAGAAATACCGGGCCATCGTCGCTATTCCAGCGCTGCGTCGGCAATTCCACATTCGACATACTGATCGGAAACTGCAAGCGGAAGTGCAGGCGGCCTTGTTCATCTGACGCAGAGACAACGTTAATCCGCGCCCCGCTTATTTTTTCAATTTCCTGCAAAAGAATCGGATTATACACGAACAACGAACTTGCCGATTCCCCCAAAATTTCGACGGATAGATAACGGCCGAATTCTTCATCGCTGCGAACATCCACCGTTATCTGAACCGGGGCAGAGATTTCGGATCCCGTGTAACTGCGGGCGATGGAATTTAAAAGTTCCGTCAACGCGACTTCCAAATTTTCCTTATAGGTGGTTATGGTCGAAAAATTCTGCCGCATCGTATCACTGAACCGTATCTCATACGGTATCCGGTCGTCGTATCGTTTGAGCACCTGGGGCATAAATTTTTCAAGATCAACCCGCTCAGTCGACCGATATGCGGACGCGGCAACACGTGTTAACAGCAATACGAGTTCTCCCAAGTCATTCTGCATATCGCTCAAGGAAAAAATTTTTTCACGCACCAAGGACGAAAGCGCCGGCCGCAAAACCTGCTTATTTACGTTCTGAAAACTATCCAATAACCGCTCGACGAGCGCTTCCCCGGTGATCGTGTTGCCCGCAGCAATATCGTCGATCATCTGTCGCACAATCTGCGCATAAATTACATTCACCTGATCTACGATATCCCGCGGGCATGCCTCGCCGAGAGCCTTGTGTACAGTCGCGCTCAGTAGAGCCGCCCCAAGACTTTGCCAGCTGTACTGCATGGCCCTATTTTGGTCGAGCGTCCTTACGGCCTCGTTGATCACTCGTTTAATAAAATCGCCGTTAACGCGGGAATTTTCCTGCCGCACCGCGGCAAGTGCCGCGCTCACCTGCGGAAGATTCTGAACATCTTCCGATACGGCAGCGGCCACCCGCTGCAGATCCACCTGAAAATCCCCGCGGCTATCGGCTTTTTGCTGTCTATTTACCGCGCGCTGAACGCTTTTTTGCAATTGCTCTGCCGCTGCGGCAGGCATCTCACATTCGCTGATCGACAACCAGGCCTTTGACAGCTGCGCCGGCGTCAATTCTTTAACCAAAGATATTTCGTTAGCCGAAAACCGGGCAATCTGCAGTAGCCCCTGATAGGCACGCGCTAAAGGTTCTTGTTTCTCGAACAGAAGCTGCTGCAAACTAAACATACTGCTGCCAACTGTCTGAAATGTTTTAATGGTGTTAACAATATCATCCAAATCCTCTATACAACGCTCTATCCGCTCGCCCCGCCCATTATTCAAATCGCGTAATATAATCGCTTGCCCGAACAGATGCTCCGCGGCCTGCCGTACGCGCTGCACTTCCTGCCGCAGTACGGATATTTTATCAACTTGCGGGATATCCAATTGCATTTCGATCCACTGCTCCCCGTTCTTTGAGATAACCCGCGCGCGGGCGTCCCCCCCATACATCGTCAAAAGCTGACGAATTTTCCAACGCGGAATATTCAACGCATCGCTCACATCGTATAATTCCCAGAAAAAAATCGCCAATTGCTCTAACTTTTCCGGAGACATTTTATTCAGCCGATGACTGATCCGTAAACTAACGCGCGGGATCACCGCGCCAACCACCGGGATAAACACATTTTGCTCAGCGCTTATAACAAACTGCTGTCCATTCACTTCCTGCGCGGCCTTTTGCAGGATTTCCGACAATATCGATTCCATTTCCTTAGGCACGATAATCTGAGCCGCCTGCGGCAGGGAACCAACCATCACCTTCTCGGACAATTTCTCCGTTAACGCGGCAACTATTTCTTGCAGCGGCTTTTCTTCGAACTGCAAATCCTTCTGGCGAATGCTCATAGACTCTGTTTGCTGCTTAATGCGATTGAAAGAAATCGGCGACAACTCCGCACACTGCAAACTGTTTGATTTTTCTTTACCCTGCGGGAGATGACCTGCCTGTTTTAATTGGTTTGAATATGTACCCAGCTGCGTAAGAATTACTTCATAGTTCGTTTCGATACGCTGGAGCATATCGCTAAATTGGGATAAAAAAGCATAGAGCAACTCATCGACACTTGCTTTCTCGGCAATTGCTTTCTCATCTTTTAATAAAAATTCCATATCGTTCACGAGCGCTTCAAACTTATGAGCATAATCGATGTTCTCCTGCATCCCGGACAAAACTTGTAGCGGGGTAGTCAGCACGTGAGGAGCCGCGGCCTGCGCGATTAGCGTTTTTATCTGAGATTCCAGAATTTCTTTCGCATAACCCTCCAATATCGACGCCTTCACGTGGGGGTTGGCAGCTGCGCTCGCCATTACATTCCATATCGCATACAAATCCCTGCTGTTTTTGCCAGCAGTCATCAACGCACTGCGGATTTTATTTGGCGCCGCGACTAATGCTTTATCCTCAGAATCGGCACTGATCATCTTCTGCTCAAAAAGATTGGCGACAGCGATTACCAGCCATTCCCGCATGATTGTATCCAGTTGCCCTGGCTCACAAAATTCCGCCATACGCTGCCACACCGGACTATAAGTTTTCAGCCAGGTTAACATTTCTGGTACCGTCGAAGTACTCCGATCAACCGCTGGGACATTCAATTTCTGGTTAACTACGGCAGTTACCACCTGCACAATATCCGCTAACAAATCTTTTTCTTTCCGATTAATCACTTGGTTAGCCGATTGAAAAAAGGTTGAATCTATACCAAGCATTTTTTGTTCGGTCACATATGCTTTAGCCGCCCGCTGTAACATCCCTGCCCCTGCCATTAAATCATTTCGCCAATGATGCTTAATACTAGTCTGTAGCAAGTGGTTTACGGCCAGGATCATGTGCGTCTTCTTTATTTCCGCTTCAACTTCTCTATGCGGATCGTGCATCAAACGTTCGACAATATCCAACGGAACTAATTTGAGATTACAGGCACGCAAATCGCGCGCCAAATTTTTACGAATACTGTAATCCCGATCAGTACCGCTCAATTTTTCCAACAAAGCCGGCACCGGATTTGACTGTTTTAATACGGCAACAATCCTCTGCGCATTAGTCCCGTTTGATTTACGTTCGCCTGCGGCGTCAAAATTTTTTTCCAGCGCCGTCAAAACGTTATCATCATTTAAATCCTGTCTAACGAAGATCTCAGCCACTCCGGAGATTCGTTCTGCCAACTGCAAATTGACCAATCGTTCAACAACAGCGCCACTGTCAAGGCCAACGAATCCCGCTGCGGCAAATTTCTCCACCGCGACCCTGCCGGCAAGCACATCGGTCAAATTAAGAATTTGAGATAACATCTGCTGTCGCGTTTGATAATCAGCGCCAGATAAACAAGCCTTTCGATACGCCTCCCCTAAATTTTCCAAATCAGCCAGACAAGTAGTGGTCGGCGCTTTAACCTCAATGAGCGGACACGGATCGCCCAGCTTCGTCGCGTAAACCATTTGATGAGCGTCCCCCATCGTAAACCCGACCGTGACAAGAGTGACTCCGACCTGACTTGCCTTCATGGGAATTTCAATACGGAAACGATTGCCGCGTACTTTATCCCGCTGCGCGGAATCACGCTTTTGTTGCACTGGCGTCAAACGAGAAAATTGCCGATCGCGCGACCACTGTTTATCTTCATTCTCGTAAATGTCGATAGCTTCGACACGCGAATAATCGGGAACGGCGACGCGCGCATCATCGATAAGGTTAACCGAAATCTTAATGCCCCCCCCACGCGATACGGCTTCTTGAAATTCACGGCCGCTCATCGCTTGATTCAGCACAATATCCGCGTAAAGAAAAAATTCTTGTCCCGGAAGGATGCGAACGGAATCCGGCAGCGTGGATAATCCGCCGGCTTCGACAATACGCACCGGCTGAAAATTCTGCTTGAGCATCAGCCGGCCGAGCATAAGCTCTGGCGACAAATAACACACGCGTTGGGTTTCGACGGAAAAATCTTGGTCAGTCATCCCCAGAGAAGAAATCCCGCATACATTGACG
>JAMWCB010000027.1 GCA_023819605.1 Candidatus Omnitrophota bacterium | reverse complement strand
GCAGTAATATTTTCTGGTACAGCAAAAAAGGCGGCAAATTATTTTGCCGCCTTTTTTTTAACCTTTGTGCTTGGCAGTGATTAAATTTTGTCTATAATAAACGATTAAGGAGGGAAAGTGAAGCGCGCGGGGTTTACCTTAGTCGAAATTATGATCGTCGTCGGCGTGATTGCGCTTTTAGCGGCGTTAGCCATTCCGAATTTAATGCGGTCACGCCTGAATGCCAATGAAGCGGTTGCCCAGGGAACGCTAAAAACCGTGTCGTCTGCCTGCGAAAATTTTCGCGCGGCGCAGACGCCGCCGACCTATCCAGCAAATTTGGCGGCTTTGGTCAACGCTACGCCGTCGTATATCCCGGACGCAATTGATACGGCGACAACCGGTGCGCCGAAAAACGGCTATAATATCACCTATACGCTGATTAGCACGCAGCGGTATGTTTGTTGCGCGACCCCCGCGCAGGTCAATGTCACCGGTATCCGCACGTTCGCGATTAACGAGAGTGGTATGCTGCGGGCAACAAACAATAACGGTGCGGTAGTAACTACGGCGGTAGCGTATGAGGCAATGACAGTTATGCAGTAGGCAGGATAGAGACGGTTAGGGATAGATTGCTCAGTCATAGAATTGTTTGACATTGTATCTGTCAAATGATATAGTAAATCCAATAACGCTAGCCAGACACGATGCGTACGAAAAGGAGTTTGACGGTAATGACAGGGAAGTATTTACCACGCCTTTTTCTTGTTGTTTTCCTTTCGTTGTTATTCGGTACTTTCCATGTATATGGTGTCGTTGTTCCGCGCAGGCGTTTCGGGAAGAGGGGCTATGCATAAAATTATCACCGCGGTCATTATCGTCGGGGTTGTGCTCATTGCGCTCTATTGCGTGATGGACCCGCTGCAGGGCGGTATTCTGCTGGTGGCGAGCCTGCCGTTTCTGTTCTTTACCTGGTATACGAACCGGGAAAACGGTAAATTGCGAAAAAAAATCAGTCAGATTTTAACCGCGGCCCAGATGGAAAAGGAAGAAATCGCCCGCGACCTGCGCCGCCAGGAACAACGGCACCGCGAGCAATTTGAGCGCATCCAGGCGTTCGGACAGGATTTGTCGACTTCGTTAACGAAAGATCAATTAATGCGCACGGTGGTCAAAGCGTTTACCAAGGTGACCAGTTCCACGGCCAGCGACAGCCAGTGTTTTTTGCTCAGTCATACTCCCGGCACCGACGATTTCGTTTATGAAATCGGCGATAATTTCGATAGCACCATGTTGAAAACCGACCGGTTTAACGCCACGGATGATTTACTGAAGTTGGTTATTTCGACCAAACAATGTTACACGTATGTTACGGACGTTTTCGGCGCGGATTCGCATTACGGTTTCTTTATTAAAGAGGAGCGTATGTCTTTTCTGGCGCAGCTCGGCGCGATGGTCTTGCTGCCGCTGATTCTGGAAGAACAGGTTTGGGGAATTTTGGTTATTTTTTGCCGCGAGGAAGCGGCGGCGCGGATTAAGCATGAATCGGAATTTTTTTCATTGTTGCTGGCCCAGGCGTCGGTCGCGCTGGGCAGCGCTATCCACCGCGGCCTGGCGTCGGTCGACCGCCTGACCCAGTTGTATAACCGAAATTTTCTTTATAAACGCATGAAAGAAGAAATGGAGTTTTGCAACCGGCAGCAGTTGCCGCTGAGCGTGGTGATTATCGATATCGACCATTTTAAAGCGATCAACGACAGTTACGGGCATCAGGAAGGCGACATGGTGTTGAAAAAAGTTGCGCAAATTATTAATAAAAACGTGCGGTTGACGGATGTCTGCGCGCGTTACGGCGGCGAGGAATTCGTCGTGGTGCTGCCGGGGATTCTGGAAAAACGGGAAGACCGTTTTTCTATCGCCGAGCGCCTGCGCGCGGCGGTAGAGAGCGCGGAATTTTTTGTTTTAGAGCAGAAACGCCTTACCATAACGATTAGCCTGGGGGTGGCGGTGCGCATCGTTCCGCAGGATAAAAATATGGATAGTGATGCGCTGATTAAAAAAGCGGATGAATGTTTATATAAGGCTAAACGCAACGGCCGGAATCAGGTGTGTTATCCGGACGACGTGCAGGCCGGAGGAGCGGCGAGCGCATAGGTATGGCAGCGAAACAACAAATCTCCATAGGCTTGGAAATCGGCGACGGCTTAGTGAAAGCGATGGAAATCGTCGCTTCGCCGCGCCAGAGCGAAGTGAAAAACTACGCGAAAGTCCCGGTCAATTTCCGCGAAGGAAAGGACGGCATCGTTAAAGCGATCAAAGAGGTGATGCTCAAAATCAACGCCAAGAAAAATGCCGCGGTGAATATCGCCATTTCCGGCGAATCGGTAATTGTGCGGGATATTCATTGGCCGGAGATGGCCGAAGCCGATATCCGCAAAGCATTGCAATTCGAAGTCGAGCGCCAGACGAACGCGAAAGCCGAAGAAATTATTTTCGATTACTGCGCCACGCAGGATAAAACATTAGCGGAGACAAAAACACGCGTGCTGCTGGTGGCGGCGAAAAAAGACCTGATTGAAAATTACACGAGCCTGGTTGCCGGATCCGGATACGCCTGCAATATCGTGGAGGTGGACACGTTCAGCCTGTTGAATTGTTTTCTCGTCAACGGGCCGTCGGTTGCCGCGGACCGCACGGTGGCGGTGGTCAATATCGGTATGGAGGTCACCAATATCGATATTTTACGCGGTAAAAGCGTGGGATTGACTAAGGATGCGTTTGTCGCCTGGAGTAATCTGGTCGATGCGCTGCCGCCGGAAATCGAGCTGGATTTTAATAACGCGGCGCAGTTGAAAGGCGTGTTCGGCAGCGACGATATTTATGAACTGTGTTTATTTATTACCAATGCGCTGTCCAATCAGATCCGCCGCACGATCGAATTTTACGAAAGCCAGGGGCGTTATTCCGTGGAAGAAGTGTATCTCTGCGGCCGCATGGCGCGGTATAAAAACCTCGATAAATATTTGCAGAATATCCTCGGTTTGAAAGTGACGATTTGGAATCCGCTGGGCGCGCTGAAATGTGCGAAGCAAGTGAATGAACAGGAACTCGCCGAAGACGCGCTGATGCTCGCGGTGTGCACCGGCCTGGCCTCGCGGAAAACGTTCCCGATCAATTTAAATACCGCCGGCGGCGAGAAAAAGGCGGTGAAAAAAGAAAACGTCATTTGGCAGCAGGTCGTCAAATATAAAGTTTTTGTCGCGGCATACACGGTCCTGTTTTTTTTCATGATTGCCGTATGGGTGATCATCTCCAACCAGGTGGCTTTTAAGAAGCGTTTAATCCAGGAATTGACCGATAAAAACCGGGAGATGTTGGAAGTCGTGGAAGAAGTAAAAAATCTCGAAGCGATGCGCGGCACGTTTACCGGCCAGGTAGCTATGGTGCGGGCGATTTTTTCGCAGCGGATCAATTGGTCGAAAAAGCTGTCGGCGGTTTCGCGCAGTATCCCGCGGGAAATCTGCTTGACCGATTTTGCAGTCAAGGAAATTAATAAGCCGAGCCAGCAATCGATCACGAAATTAACCGATATTTTACAGCACATGGATATGTCCCAGGCGGGCGGCGCCGTGGCGCGAATGCCACAATTACTTACCCTTAAGGGCATTGTCGCGGCCGCGGAAAGCGACATGTTGTCGGCATTAAATGAATTTTTGAATAATTTAAAAAAGGATGAAGCGTTCAGCCGCGATTTTATGTCGGTCGACCTCGTGCGCACCTACCAGGACGAAATCGATAAGCGGCCGGTGATGCGTTTCGAAATCGCCTGCGTTTTACAGGATAGATGATATGGGCGGAGTTGCCGGATTGAAGAAAGAGTACTTGATTTTAATGGCGCTGGTTACGGCGATTATCGTGGTCAGCTATGTGTTTTTCGTCGTCGCGCCGGCTTGGACGAGTTTTGCGGCGTTCGCGGCGCAGGAAAAAAAATTGCGCCAGGAGATCGCCCAGGGAGAAGCGGCGGGCAGCAGCCGGCAGCAAATCAGCGCAGAAATCCAGAACATCGGCAACCGGATTAAGTTTTACGAAAAATTACTGCCGAGCAACACCGAGGTTTCCGACGTCATTAACTATCTGACGGCGATCGGCAGAAAAAATAATATCGCGTTTGCGTCATTGGAGCCGCTGGAAAAAAGCCGCACCGACGTGCCGAATGAAAAAAAACGCTATATTGAAATTCCCGTGAAATTAAAAGTGCGGGCGGGATATCATGATTTTTGCCGTTTTCTCAGCGAGATCGAGTCCGCCGATCAGTTTATGGAAGCGCGGGACGTGCTGATTGTCGTCAATCCCAAAGATGTGAAGAATCACGATATCTCATTGATTGTGTTGGCCTTTGCGATGGAGCGGTTATAAATGGCGAGCAGGCGCGGTGGTCGTTATATTCTGATCGGTTGTATCTGTATCGCCGGGTGCATGAGCGGCACGGCGTGGGCGGAAGCGGAATCTTCTGCCGCATCGCCGGACGTGTTCCTGGACGCGGTTTTTGAAAAATTTATTTATGACGACGGCGGCCGGCCGGACCCCTTCGTGCCGTTTTGGAAACTGGCCGAGATTGCCGTCGAGCAGATTTCACCGGAAGAGCAGGCGCGGCGTTTATTCGAAGCGAAAATGCGCGGTATCGCCGTCAACGGCGTTCTCTGGGATGCGCAACAGCCGCTGGTCATGGTCAACGGAAAAATTTACCATCAAGGCGACCGGATCGACGATGTGGCGATCGAACAGGTGCAGACGAACGCGGTGGTGTTTGCGTTTCAGGACTTACGTAAGGAAATACGGATTATTACGATAGAAGAACTTGACGGTCAAGGAGGAACCGATGGCAAACCATGAACGTTGCGCGGGGCGACGGATTTCAGCGGTGGCGATGATCTGCGGTATTTCCCTGTGCCTCACGTCGGCCGGCGCAGAGGAAGCCGGCGCTGACGCGGGCAGCAGCGGCAGCGCGGCGACGGCCGCAGCGGCCGCCTCCGCCGATTTGCTGACGCTGAATTTTAAAAATACGGATATGCGGGAAGTGATCAATATTCTCGCCTACAAGAGCGGTATGAATATTATCGCCGGCGACGATGTCGCCGGCCAGGTTTCGATGCAGTTAGCCAACGTCACCTGGGAAGGCGCGTTGGACGTTATTTTAAAAACGTACAATTACACGTATAAGCGGGAGAAAAATCTTATCCGGATTATGAGCCTGGCGCGGGCTAAAGAAGAGGAAAATAAAATTCCGCTGGAAACCAGGATTATTCCGTTAAATTTTTCCGATGTGGAAAAAATTCGCGATTCGTTGAGTAAGGTGCTCGGGCCGCGCGGCAGTATTCAAATCGACAAGCGGACAAACACGCTGATCGTCAGCGACATTCCGGAGCTTGTCGCGCAGGTCGAGGCGACGGCGATCAGCCTGGATTCGCGCACGCCGCAGGTGTTGATCGCGGCGATGATGGTCGACGTGAAATTGACCGACGAAGACCGCCTCGGCGTGGGCTGGGATATGATCAACGTGAACAGCCGCAGTACGCTGCGCAACGAGGACGGCCAGTATAACAACAGCGGCAGTGCCTCGACGACCCTGTTTGCGGCGGCGCAACGCAGCGCCGGCCAGTTCAGCTTTAATCCGATGTACGATAATTTCGACATTTTGGGCGTAATCGACGCCTGGCAGAGCGCGCGCAAAGCGGAAATCCTGGCGAATCCCCGCGTGATTACGCTCGACAATCAGGAAGCGAAAATCGAAATTTTAGAAGAGATTCCCTATATCGAGACCGTTGCCGACCCCTCCGGCAGCGGGACCAAGGATACGGTGAATTTTAAAGAGGCGGGTATTAAATTGTCGGTAACGCCGCATATTACCACCGGCGGCTATATTTCGATGAGCGTTAAGCCGGAACAGAGTTTTCAATCCGGTTCGGTGCTTAATCAGCCGATTATCGAAACGCGCCGCGCGGAAACGAATTTATTGGTGCGCAACGGTCAGACGATTGTGATCGGTGGTTTGCGCAAGCGCGGTGAGCAGGTGACGCACGAGCAGGTGCCGGTGCTCGGGAGCATGCCGGTGGTGGGCATGTTGTTTCGGCGCAAGATGGTGCAGAAGACCGAATCGGAATTGTTGCTATTTGTGACGCCGCATATCGTGTTTGACCCGGAGCTCAATGACCAGGAAAAAGAAGCGTTTGCGCGTTTGTCGACGAAAAAACCGTTGTCCGTCGACGAGCGCAGCGAGCCGCAAAAAATTCGCGATTGGTGGCAGAGAAAATCCCGCGCCGTCGACGCCGCCGTGGCTGAGGCGAAAGAAAAAGAAGTGTCCGCACCGGCGCCTGTCGCGCGCCAACCCACTGAGCAACGCGGCGGTCGTTCACGCAAACAGGGCCGGCTTGCTTCCCCGCCGCCTGTGCCCGCGTCGGCTGCAGCGGTTGAACGCGAGTCCGAGCTGAGCATCAATCCGTTGAGTGGCGAACAGCTGCGGATGTTACAGGATCTTGAACAGGATAGTGTCGCCTTTGATAAAAAAATCAGCACGATGTAAGGCAAGGCACGCTCAGTAAACATGCCGGTGACATGTTGGTATATGTATTTATGCGCGGCGCGCGTACTCAATCCTATCCTTATATTTTAAAATTGCGCCGCAGTTTTTCCCGCGGGTTTACCCTGGTTGAAATTTTAGCGGCAATCTTGGTGATCAGCGTCGCGTTGGTCGCGGTTGCCGGATCACTGTCGCTGGGCAACGCGTTATTGTCGAACGCGCGCCAGATCTTCGCGGCGGAATCCGCCGCGCAGGATCAGATGGAGTTGATCCGCAGTATGGGGTTTGCGGCCATTGTATCTACCTATGCTCCGAACGCCGCTTTCGCGACGCCGGGTTTTGCGCCGCTGACCGACGCGGTGGGTACGGTCGCTGTCGATTATCCGCTCGGCGCCGCCGCTCCGAATAATCGATTGATCCGCGTCACGGTTACTGTCGCCTGGACGGCGAGCGGCGGCCGGGCGATGGTCCGCTCCTTGGTCAGTTTTTTTACGGAAGGAGGGATCAGTGGGTAAGCGAATATCCCGGCAGGCGGGTTTTTCGATTTTGGAAGTGCTCATCGCCTCCGCCGTGGCGTTGGTGATCAGCAGCGCGGTGCTCGCGGCGATGATCGCCAGCCAACGGAGTTTTGTGACTGGCAACGCTCAAATCGAATTACAGAGCGCGGCGCGGATGGCTCTGGAGTGGTTGAGTTTCGATATTCGCGTTTCCCGGCAGGTGGCGGCGAGCTGTTCGATCAGCGGCACAACCTATACAACCGGTGACGATACGCTCGTCCTATCCGTCCCGGCTATTGACGCAACCAATACGATCATTGACGGAACTTTTGATTTCATCGTCTATCGCCTGACGGCGGCGGTTCCGGCGCAGCTCGAACGGATTGTGTCCCCGGCTGCCGCCAGTGCGCGGCCGGCGGACAATCATATTCAGGCGAATAATGTCGTTTCTTTGACCTTTGTTTCGGGCGCGACACCGCTTTCGTTGATTGCGGATGTGGGCAATGTGGAAATGCTCGGCATAACGCTGCAGTTGCAGAAAATTTTATCCAGCGGCGGCACGGTCGATTATACCGCGCGCACGGCAGTGCGGCTCAGAAACCGGAATTTATGAACGCACTGTTGCGCGACTATTCCCGGGGAGATCCGTGCCGGATACCCTGTCGCCAAATTTTGAAGCTACCTGTCCAGCGGCCGGATAGGAAAACGGACGCGAGCCGGTAATCCTTGGACGATGTGGTATTTTTTTAACCAATCGTTTTGACAAGCCGTTTTGACGATCTTGTTAAATAGTTTTTTTAATGATATACTTTAAATAGATGAGTTATGTTTACGAAATCAACGGTAACTATTTTTTTAGTGGGAGTGAACGATGCGTTTTCGTTTTAACGGCCGGGAACGGAAACAAAACGGCAGCGCGTTGATCTTAGGATTGATTACCGCGGTTGCCGTCGGCACATTGAGTACCGGATTTATCGCGATGACCGTTACGGAGAGCCGTCATACGGAGCGTTCGGTCAACCGCATGGCCGCGACTTATTTGGCGGAATCGGGTATCGAGCTGGGTGTATGGGAAGTGTTGTATGGCGGCGCGGATTTTTCTGCAGCCGACGGCTGGACAGGCAGCGGCACCAGCGCTGATCCCTATCGCCGTACGCTTTCGTTGGCTCCTGCTGGCGGCGCGGCAATGGGGGATATTGCTATTCAGGTCGTTAATTTTGGCGGCGCTTATACCGTGCAGTGCACCGGTTCGACGCCGAACGCGGCAAATCCGTGGGCGCAAAATACGTTGCGCGTGATTTTGCGCGGCCAGCCGCTTTTTGACGACGGTCTGGGCGCAGTTAGTGATATTGAATTAAGGATGGGATCAGCGGTGGATAGTTATGATTCGACGCAGGGCGCTTATGGCGGCGCAAATGTCGGCGATGATGTTACGGTGGCAACCAATTCTACCGCCAACGGCGCCGTATCGGTTGGCCCCTTTGTGAGTGTGAATGGCGATATAGTAGTCGGTCCGGGCGCCAATACCAGTACGACAGTTCAGGTGAACGGCTCGGCAAGCGTTTCCGGATCGATCTCCGCGTCCGGCACGGAGGCGATTCCGACCCCTTCGGTTTCGATTCCCGCCGGCTTGCCGGCAATGGGAAATTTGAACGTGCCGAAAGGCGGCACGAGTACAATCAGCAGCAGCGGCAGTTACGATAAAATTACCGTGGGCATCGGCGGGCAGTTGATTATCAACAGCGACGTGACGCTTGTCGTGAAAGATGAATTGAAGTTAGGGGTATTGAGCGATCTCACGATCACCAATGATGCGACAGTTTCGATTATCCTTGATGACAAATTTACGGCGCAACTTGGTTCCGATATTAATAATAGCAGTGAAGATCCGGCAAAGTTGACGATTTATTGCACGGATAATGTGACGAATTTACGGTTTGGCGTCGCCACGGATTTTTGTGGCAATATTTATGCGCCAAAAGCCGATGTTCACGTATTGCTAGCCGGCGACATGTATGGGGGGATCGTCGGCGACACGGTTCGCCTGGGCGTATTGGCGCGTTTTCACTACGATACATCGCTTGCGAGTCGTCCGGACGCGCCGGTCGGCGGCGGTTATCGAGTGGAAAAATGGCAGCCGCTGTGAGAGCGTAGGCAATGGTGCGACGCTTATTACGGCAAGCGATTTGCGCCAGGAACAGGATGTTATGAGGATCGTTCTATTCCGGTCAGTAGCGGTTTTGTGTATTGTCGGTGTTTTTTTTATTTCCGTAACGGCGGCAGCCGGCGCGGATAAATTTCGCATCGCGGCAGTGACGCTTGAGCCGAATCCGTTTAACCCGTATCAGGGGGAGTCGGTTACGGTACAAGGGCAAATTTTGGCGTTTTCGGCGCAGGGCGCGCCGGCAGAGCCGGCATTGACGGCAACGGCCGCGGACGGCGCGGTTTTAACGGTAACGATGACGCCGGCTGTATCATCGCTTGTCGGCGAAGCCGACGATATGCACTTAGCGCAGTGGGATTTTTCCGCGGTTTGGGATGGACGCATGGCCGGCGGCGATTTCGCGTATCCCGGCGCATACACCGTCGGTTTATCGGCGGTGTATACGACGGCGGCCGGAGAACGCCAGTCGGTTTCAAAAAATCTCCGGGTTATGGTGATTAATCCGTAACAGGCCCGCTGCGCGCGGTTATGAGAAAAAGAGCGTATTCCGGATACGCGGTTTTTCTACAGAGGAATCGAGGTCGATAGAATGGACGAACGGGCAAAAATACTCATTGTGGAAGATAATCCGCGCGACATGGAATTTTTACAGACGACGCTGGCGTCGGTTCCCTATTCGGTGATCAGCGCCGCCACCGGCGAGAAAGCGCTGAGCTGCGTGGAAGATGAATCGCCGGATTTGGTTATTTTGGACATTCTTTTGCCGGATATCGACGGCTTCGAGGTTTGTCAACGCATCCGCAAAATGAGCAAGGGCGCCGGCCTGCCGGTGCTTTTTTACACGGCCGTCACCACGGTGAATGAAAAATTGATCGGTTTGGAATCCGGCGCTTCTGATTTTTTGACCAAGTCGTCGGACGCGCGCGAGCTGCTCGTGCGCATTAAAAATTTACTGCACACGCACCAGGCGATCAATGTGATGATGGACAAGGCGTTCATCGACGACGTGTCGCAGGTATTTAATCGAAAATATTTACTGCAGCGGCTGGAGGAAGAGTGCGCGCGCAGTATCCGCTACCAGCGGAATTTTTCCTGCGCGCTCTTTGATTTGGATCATTTTCGCCGGATCAACGAAACGTTCGGCAAGCACACCGGCGACCGGGTGTTGAAAAAATTCGGAGATTTTTTGCGCCAAAATACCCGCGGCGGCGATTTGGTCTGCCGGCGCAGCGACGACGAATTCGCCCTCTTATTGCCGGAAGTCAATTTGCAGGGCGCCTACCATGCGGCCGAACGCATCCGCAAACTGGTCATTGAAACGAATATCTTTCAGTCGGAATGTTCCATGCCGCTGACGATTAGTTCCGGGGTCAGCGCTCTGTCGCCGACTTTGAAAGACAATAAGGAATTGCTGCTGCAGGCGCAAGGCGCGCTGACCGACGCTAAGAACAAAGGGTGCAATACGACGCGCGCTTTCGACCGGGAGTGGTAGGAGCCGCTTTTTTTCTTCCGTAGCCCGCGCGTTTTCTGCACGCCCGCTTGAACCGCGCAGATTCTTTTACCCGACCACACTGATTTCTCCCGCGCACGGCCGTTTGTCCGCACTGTGCAACGGCCGCGATGGCCGGCATGCTCTCCGGATTATCGCGTTTGACAGCATCGGCTATCTATGCTATGATTTTTTTCATTCGCGCGTCAGCGGCCGGCGTATCGACTGAATGGGAAAGGGGATTATGTGTATGGCGACAAAAAAAAACAGCAGGGTGGTGATTACGGGCGGGGCGGGGTTTATCGGGTCGCATCTTTGTGAACGGCTCTTAACGGCCGGCTGCCGGGTTACCTGCGTGGATAATCTGATTACCGGCTCGATGGAGAACATACGTAGCCTTTTAAAGAATAAAAATTTTCAGCTTAAAATGCAGGATGTAAGCCGGTTTATCCAGGTCGAGGAGCCCGTTGATTGCGTTTTGCATTTTGCTTCGCCGGCAAGCCCGGTCGATTACCTGGATTTTCCGATTCAGACTTTAAAGGTGGGCAGCTTAGGAACGCATAACGCGCTGGGATTGGCCAAGACGAAAGGCGCAAAATTTTTGCTCGCCTCGACGAGCGAAGTGTACGGCGATCCCCTGACGCATCCGCAGCATGAAGATTATTGGGGCAATGTCAATCCGATCGGGCCGCGCGGTGTGTATGACGAAGCGAAGCGTTTTGCCGAAGCGATGACCCTTGCCTATCATCGTGTGCACGGTGTGGATACTAAAATCGTCCGGATTTTTAACACCTACGGGCCGCGTATGCGGCGGCGGGACGGCCGGGCGATTCCGAATTTTATCGCGCAGGCGCTGCACAATCTGCCGATTACCGTCTACGGCGACGGCTCGCAAACCCGGTCATTCTGTTATGCGGATGATTTGGTGGAGGGAATCCTTCGCCTTTTGGATTCGGATTTGAACGTTCCGGTGAATATCGGCAACCCGAAGGAAATGACCTTGTTGGAATTAGCTAACCTGATTATCGAACTAACCGGATCGAAAAGTACCATCGTGTTCAATCCCTTGCCGGTCGATGATCCCAAACAACGCCGGCCGGATATCAGCCGGGCGCGAAAATATCTCGACTGGGAGCCGGCAGTGGGTTTGCGGGACGGCCTGCGCAAAACGATTGAGTGGTTTCGCTAATGGTTTATCACTGCGGTGAGGAAATATCCGCCGGCGGAATCGTGGCGCGGCGCGGCGCGCAGGGCTGGGAACTGGTTTTGATTACGCGCAAAAACAGGTCGGTGTGGTGCCTGCCGAAAGGCAAGATTGAGCCGGGAGAAACGCCGGAACAGGCGGCGCTGCGCGAAGTTTTCGAGGAGACCGGCGTGACCGCGGCGATTGCGGAATTTATCGAAATAATCGAATATGCGTATACGGATGCCGCGCGTTCCCGCTATGTGCGCAAGCAGGTGCATTTTTTTTTAATGAAAGCCGGCGGCGGCGATCTGCGTGTCCATGACCACCCGGAGGAACAGGCGGAGTGGTTCACGTTTGCCGAGGCGCTAACGCGCTTGTCCTATCCAGGGGAACGCCACGCCGCGCAGCGCGGCCAAGAACTTCTCGCGCGGGAATGCGCGGATGGGAGCGCATGAAGTTTTCCACGCTGGCCGATTATTTTGCACGCATCGAGTCGACGTCGAAACGTTTAGAAATGACGGATATTCTTGCGGAGCTGTTTCGGGGCGTACCCGCAGCGGACTCCGAGATCGATAAAATTGTTTATTTATGCCAGGGGCAGCTGCAGGCATCGTTCGATAATGTCGAATTCGGAATGAGCGAAAAGCTCCTGCGGCGGTCATTGGCGCAGGCGGTCGGCAGCACCGATGCGGATATTAACGCGCTGTTTCAGCGCTGCGGCGATTACGGATTGGTTATCGAACAAGCGAGCCGGCGGCAGGGCGGCGGATTGACGGTTACCGCGGTGTATGATGCCTTGCGCGAGATTGCCGCGGTTTCCGGCAGCGGCTCCGTGCAGCGAAAAATCAGCCTGGTCGGATCGCTGCTCGGTAATCTCAGCGGCGGCGAGGCAAAATATGTTGTCCGGGTGATTTTGGGACGGCTGCGTTTAGGCGTCGGCGATCCGACGGTTCTCGACGCTTTATCGTTGGCCGCGGCCGCCGATAAATCCTTGCGGCCGAGCCTGGAGCGCGCGTATAATCTTTGCTCCGATTTAGGAAGGGTGGCGCGGATTTTGTTCGAGGAAGGAATTGAGCCTGTCCGGAATTTTCAGGTCATTGTCGGCTGTCCGATTCGGGTCGCCCTGGCGGCGCGCCTGAACAGCCCGGAAGATATTATTGAGAAAATCGGAACGTGCGCGGTTGAATATAAATATGACGGATTCCGCTGTCAAATTCATAAAGACGGCGGAAATATCCGGATTTTTTCACGCAATCTCGAAGATATGACCGCGATGTTTCCCGAGCTGCGCGCGGCCGCCGTCGAGCAAATCGGCTGCCGGCGGGCAATTTTTGAGGGCGAGGCGGTCGCTTTCGACCCGCATACCGGAAAAACGCAGCCGTTTCAGGTTACGGTGCAGCGCAAACGTAAACACGATATCGCGGCAATGCAGCGGGATTTTCCGCTGCAGTTGTATGCGTTCGACCTGCTGTATACGGAACCGGAAGGCGATATAACCGAGCGGACCTACGAACAGCGGCGGGACATTTTGTCCCGGATCGTCGCGGGCGGCCGGACGATTCAGCTTTCGCCGTTTATTGAAGTCTCCGACGCCGGCCGGCTGCAGGAGATTTTCGAGGATGCGGTTTCGCGGGGATACGAAGGCATCGTCGTGAAGCGTCCGGACAGTACGTATCGGGCCGGCGGGCGCAATTTTAACTGGATTAAATTGAAACGTTCCTATTCCGGGAACCTTAACGACACGATTGATTGCGCGGTGGTCGGGTTCTATTTCGGCAAAGGGAGCCGAACCGCGGCAGGTATCGGGTCGCTGTTGGTCTGTGTGTATGACGAACGGGACGGTCGTTATAAAACCGTGGCAAAAGTCGGCTCCGGATTCAGCGAGGCGGAAATGAAGGCCTTGCGCGGGTTGTTTGCGGATATTCAGACGCACGCGCAGCCGAAGGACGTCGATTCGGTGCTGGTTCCGGATGTGTGGGTCCAGCCGCGGTATGTCGTAGCGGTACAGGCGGACGAGATTACCCGCAGTCCGGTGCACACGTGCGCGAAGGATTCGGAAAATGCGCCCGGATTGGCGCTGCGTTTTCCGCGGATGGCCGGCTTCCCGCGCGCGGACAAGCAGGCGCGCGACGCGACAACCGTGGAGGAAATCCGGCAGATGTTCAGCAGCCAAGGGAGGTTAAAAGCGGCATGATGCATGAAGCATTGCTTTGGAAACGAATCGACGATTCGGTCGCAACCGTGCGCTGCAGCCTTTGTATGCGGCGCTGCGTCATTGAAAACGGACAGTTCGGCTGGTGCGCCACGCGGATCAATCAAAACGGCACGCTGTATACGCTCACCTACGGCAATGTTGCGCAGTTGAGTATTTCGACGATCGAAAAGAAGCCGCTGTATCATTTTTTCCCCGGGAGCATGTGGTTGTCGTTGGGCGGGGTCGGGTGCAATTTTAAATGCCATGGATGCCAGGCCTGGGATCTTTCGCATTGCGACGTGAAAAAGAAAGTCCAGGAAACCACGTATATGAGCCCGCAGGCCGTGGTTAAGAAAGCCAAGCAGAACGGCTGCCAGGGGGTTTGTTTTACCTATAACGAACCGACGATGTGGTTCGAGTATGTTCTGGATGTGTTTAAAACGGCAAAACAGGAAAAATTGTCGACCTGCTTGGTAACCAACGGGTTTATGACCGCGCAGGCGCTGAATATGCTCGGGGAATATCTCGACGGCTATTGCCTGGATGTGAAAGGGTCGTTTATGGAGAGTTACACGCGGATTGCCGATGTCAGCGAAATTAATACGATTTTTTCGAACGGCAGCGAGGCGAAACGTCGTTGGGCAATGCACGTGGAGATCGTCACGAATATCATTCCCGGCTATAATTCCAGCGAGAAAGAATTAAAAGAGATCGCAACCTGGATTTTTGCGGAATTGGGCAAGGATACGCCGTGGCATTTGACGCGTTTTTTCCCGTACGGAGACTTTAAAGAGGTCGCGCCCACGCCGCAGGCGTTGTTGGAAAACATGCGGAATATGGCGATGCGCGAAGGATTGCTGTACGTATATATCGGCAATATCCCCGGTCATCCGGGAGCGCATACCTATTGCCAAAAATGTAAAAAACCGATCATTAAACGCTTAGAATACGATGAAATCGAAAATCGGATGGCGCAGGGACATTGCCCGCACTGTAAAACCCTGATTTTCGGCAGATTTGCTTTTTAAGCGCGGCGCCGTGATTATCTCTTGACGTTTCGGAAACAACATGCGAATATTGCTGACTAATGACGACGGAATTCACGCCGACGGCTTGCTGGCGCTGTACCAGGCGCTGCGCCGCAGGCACGCGGTTACGGTCTGCGCTCCGGAAGCCGAGCAAAGCGCGGTCGGGCACGCGATTTCGCTCAGCCGGCCCTTGCGCGTGAAAGACGTGCGGAAAAACGGCCGTTTTTACGGTTACGCGGTCGACGGCACGCCGGCGGATTGCGTCAAAATAGCGGTAAGGACGATTCTCAAGCAACGGCCGGATTTGGTGGTTTCCGGCATAAACCACGGGCCGAATCTCGGTTCCGACGTATTGTATTCGGGGACTGTTTCCGCGGCTACCGAGGGAGTCATTTTAGGCATTCCGTCCCTGGCGTTTTCGTTGGCCGCCTACGGCCGGCTTGATTTCCGCGTTGCCGCCGGTATCGCGGCGGCCTTGGTCGGCCGGGCGACGCGTTTGCACATGCCGTCGGGAACATTGCTGAATGTGAATATTCCCGCGGTTGGCCGCAAAAAAATACGCGGTATCGCGGTGACCACGCAAGGCATATCCTGCTATGCGGAAAATTTTGTGCGCCGCACGGATCCGCGCGGGCGGGTTTACTATTGGCTGACCGGTAAAGCCCGCTGGCGCCGCAAGCCGGAAGATTCGGATATTACGGCGATTGAAGATAATTATGTTTCGGTAACGCCGCTGCAGTTTGACCTGACCGATCATGCCTACCGCGCGCAGCTGCGCCGCGCCGGGTTGAGCGTTCGATGAGGCGCCGATGAGCCGGGATGAAGGCATACTTCAAATCATCGAGGCGATATGCGCACAGGACGCCCGCTACCATGCGGACGCATACGTTTTTGTTTTGCATGCCCTGACGTATACGATGGAAAAACTCGGCCGTCGGGGGCATGTGCGCGGGCAGGAATTACTGGAGGGCATACGCGCGTACGCTTTGGAGCAGTACGGCCGTATGGCCCGCGCCGTATTTGCGCATTGGGGGATTGCTTCCACCGCCGATTTCGGCGCGATCGTTTTTAAGTTAATCGACGCAAATCTGCTCGGAAAAACGGAAGAGGATTCTCTTGATGATTTTAAAAACGGCTACGATTTTAAAAAAGCGTTTGAAGACGACTTCGCCTATTGAAATTTCGGACCGGGGAGTCTGCCGCGGTTCAGCTGCGCGCTCGCCGCGCGCGGCGTTTTCGGTCATCGAGTTGCTGGTCGTCTTATTCATCATCGCCCTGGTTACCGGCATGTCGGCGGTTTTTTTTCAGAAATTTGCCGGCAGCAGCGCCTTAGAAACAGCCGCCCGGCAAGTCGAAACGGTTTTGATTCAGGCGCGCGGTTCGGCGATAAGCACACAACGCAGGCACCGGGTCGTGTTTAATGCCGCTGCGCACAGTTACGAGGTGCAGGAAGAAATCGCGGCCGGCACCTTTCAGACGCGCGCGGCGTATGTTTTGCCGCAAAAAAATATCGGCGGCGCCGTTCGCCAGGTCGTTTTGTTTTCTCCCGCGGCGGCTGATCCCATAACGTTTATCAGTGATATGGTTACGTTTTCTCCGTCCGGCAGCGCGAACGGCGGCAGTGTCTATTTGGCCGACCGCGATGGCCGCGAATATACGCTTACCGTGATTACGGCTACCGGCCGTACTGAAGTTTACAATCACCATCATTAAGCGAGTAGGCTGTCCGGTGTCCGCTGACGATCGCCCGCACGTTCTTCTGGTCAATCCCTGGATATACGATTTTGCCGCGTATGATTTATGGATGTTCCCGCTCGGATTGCTGCATTTGGCGCGGCGGCTGGAGTCGGTGAGCCGGATGAGCATGCTCAATCTTTTGGCGCGGGATACGGCGGTCCCGCGCCGGAAAGCCGACCGTTCGATCACCGCTGCGTACGGTACCGGTTTTTTCATTAAGGAACCGATGGCCAAGCCGTGGTGCGCCGGTAAATATCCGGAACGCATTTTTTTTCGTTACGGATTGCCGCCGCGGTTCGCGGAACGCCGCCTGCCGCGCCGCTGCCCGGACATTATTTTGGTAACTTCCGGCATGACGTACTGGTACCGGGGCGTGGCTGAAACGATTGCCTGGCTGCGGCGTTTTTATCCGAAAACCCCGCTGGTGCTCGGTGGTATTTATGCGACGCTCTGCGCGGAGCATGCCCGGCGGCATTCCGGCGCCGATGAAGTAGTGGCGGGCGGCGCAGCGGCATCGTTGAGCGGTCTGGCGCGCCGGTACCTGGGCATTGAGCTGCCGATGCCGGATGCGTGGGTTTTTCCGCAGGTTGAATTACTTTCCGTACGCAGCGCCGTTCCGCTGCGCTTAAGCGAGGGCTGTCCGTTCCGTTGCTCCTATTGCGCCAGTCGCCAACTTGCCGGGGAGTTTCGCCAGTGCGCGCCGGAGCGTGCGGTGGAATTTGTGCGCGCGTGCATCGAACGGCATGGGACGCGCGACTTTATTTTCTACGACGACGCGCTCTTATACCGCGCCGAGCGGCTGATCAAGCCTTTTTTAACGGCTTTAGCCGAATCGCATCTGCCGGCGCGCTTCCATACGCCCAACGGCATGCACGCCCGGTATCTTGACGCTGAACTTGCCGGATTGATGCGGCGAGCCGGATTTATGACGATCCGGCTTTCGTTTGATTCAGCCGGCGATTTTTTTGCGCAGCGCAGCGACGGTAAAGTCGGCCGTGAGCACCTAAAGGCAGCGCTGGGATATTTGACCGAAGCGGGATTTACCAAGCGCCAGGTCGGTGTGTATACCTTGATCGGTTTTCCCGGCCAAACGCCGGCAATGATCCGGGAGGATATGCGGTTTATCCGGTCGTTGGGAGCGCGTATTGAATTGTCGAGTTATGCTTTGGTACCGGGAACCGGAGAATGGAAGGATTCGCTGGCCGCAGGATTGCTGAGCGAGGAAACGGATTTGCTTGAATTAGGCCATACGCTGTTTCCCGTCGCGCATGCCGGTTTCCCCGCGGATATGCTGCGCGGCTTGCGCCGCGAGGCAGCGGCGTGGAACCGGGCTCCCTAACCCGGATATGTTCGTGCGCCCGGGTAGTGCAATGTCATTGCGGATAGCCGACCGGCTGCGTCAAGATGACTACGTGATCTTGGGGAAGATTCATGGCTGCTGCAAGCGCCTGCTTATCGACCCAACCGATGGCCACGGTGGCCAACTGCTGCGCCGCGCAGTACAGGTAGACGTTTTGGCTGATGTAGCCGGTGTCCAGTGCCGCGTAGAACTGCTTGGCGGCAGTGTCATCGCCGGGGATGCGATTCATATCCGCGACGAAAATAAGGCAAACCGGCGCTTGCTGGAGAAAGTCTTGTCTACCGGCGTAAGCGCGCATATCTTTAGCGAGGATCAGGATTAATTGATGCGTCGTCGCGTCATAGCGGTATAAGCCCTGTTCCAGTGCGGCATAGATAGCGATCTCCTGGGCATTCATTGCCGAAGGAGCGGTTTTTAGCCCGGTTTCCGGGCGGTTGATGCCGCCGGCCGCCCACAATAAATCGCTCAGTATCTGTTCTGGCAGCCGGGCGTTTTTAAACGAACGCTGGCTTTGCCGTTGCCAGAGCGCGGAAAGCAGGCTTGCCCCGCCCTGGCGCGACGGCTGCGGCAAGGCGATATCCGCGGTGGTTTGTTGGGCTTGCAGCGGGTAATACGTGAGCAGCGATAAAAAAATTGCGGTATAAACGAGTTTTGCACGCATGAGCGGACCTCCGAATTTTTTTCGTACACAAATGTTCGTTCCACGCAGTCAGCTCATTATAAATTAATTATGTAAAGAATGTCAAGGCGGCGATCAGACGGAGGGGGAGCGCTCTGTCTCTCGGTAGGTTGCGCAAGAAATAATTTTTTTCTTTATTCAAACGATAAAATTAGTTATACTATACCCACTTCATCGCGACGCGCAAGGTTGGTAGCCGTTTTGTTTCGTTGTATGATTAGTGAACGGTAACGCAGAGGAAAGGTGAATACGATGTTGGGAGAACAAGTTGTTTTTGCGCAAGGCGTGGGAAATGCGGCCGTGCCTGCGGGCGGCTCCGCAGGCGTGATGGTCCTGTTGCCGATGTACGCGATTATTTTTGCTTTTTTTTATTTTTTAATTGTGCGTCCGCAAAAGAAAAAGCAGCAGGAACATCAGAAAATGCTCGAGACGATAAAAAAAAACGATGAAGTGGTTACCACGGGAGGAATATTGGGGACCGTGTCGCAGGTCAAAGATAAAACCGTGGTCGTACGTGTCGACGATAACGTTAAAATCGAAGTGTTGCGCAGCGCGATTGCTTCGGTGACGAAATCGCGCGCCGCAGGATAAGGCGGTTGCACGGAGTGCTATTTTTAACAGCGGGAGGATAAGGACGATATGCCGCAACAATTGAAAATGAAAGCGTTGGCGCTGATCGGGATGATCATATTTTGCGCGTGGGTAATTTGGCCGCTGCAGGAAAAAATCAACCTCGGCTTGGATTTGAAAGGCGGTATTTTTTTAACGCTGCGCGTGGATATGTCGGCGTTTGCCGATAAGGCTAAACACGATTTGCGCGCGGATGTCGTCGAACGCACGATTGAAATTATCCGTAAACGCATCGATCAATTCGGGGTCAAGGAACCCTCGATTACCCGTCAGGGAGACGACCGCATCGTGGTGCAGTTGCCCGGGGTTACCGAACGTTCCCGCGCTTTAGCGCTGATCGGCCGCACGGCTCAGTTGCAGTTTCAATTAGTGTCCGATGATCGAGAGAAGCTGCAGGAGGCGCTGGAGGGGGCAGTTGCTCCCGGCTATGAGTTGAAATATGATCCGGAAAAAAAGCCTTTGTTGCTTGAGGCGATGGCGGTGATGACCGGCGATGCATTGTCGTCGGCGTATGTGGGGCAGGATCAGTACGGCCGTCCGGATGTCAAATTGGAGTTCACCGGGCAGGGGGCAACCCAGTTTTCGAATATTACCGGCGCTAATCAAAACCGCCGCCTGGCAATTGTCTTGGATAATGAAATTTACTCCGCGCCGGTGATCCGCGAGCGCATTTCCGGCGGCAAGGCGGAAATTTCCGGAAGTTTTACCGCGGAGGAGGCAAAAGATTTAGCGACGGTTTTACGCACCGGCGCTTTGCCCGCGCCGATTCTCGTCGAAGAAGAGCGCACGGTCGGCGCTTTGTTGGGCGCGGATTCAATCCGGAGCGGCTTATGGGCGACCGGGATAGGCACCGTGGGGATTTTTCTATTTATGGCGGTTTATTATATGGTCGGCGGCGCGATTGCCAATATCGCGCTGCTGCTGAATATTTTGCTGGTTTTGACGGCATTGGTTATTATGAAAGCGACGCTGACTTTGCCGGGTATCGCCGGCCTGGGTTTGACCATGGGCATGGCAGTTGATGCGAATGTTTTAATCAACGAACGTATCCGGGAAGAGTTGAAGTTGGGCAAGTCGATACGCGCGGCGATTACCAACGGCTACAGCCGCGCGTTCCCGGCGATTTTTGATTCGAACATCACCACGTTAATCGCGGCGATGTTGTTGGTCTGGCTCGGCACCGGCCCGATCCGCGGTTTCGGTTATACGTTGATTATCGGGCTGATCGCGAGCATGTTTACGGCGATCATCGTTACGCGTTTGATTTTTGATATCCTTACTTTTAAATATCCGCACTTGACCTTAAAAATGCTGCAATTTCTTCCTGAAACGAAATTTGATTTTATGAAAATCCGGAAAATGTGTTATACGGCGTCTCTTGTCCTCATCCTGCTCGGGATCGCTCTGTTCGCGAAAAAAGGCGAGGGCAATTACGGTATTGATTTTACCGGCGGCGCCATGCACGAGTTTCAGTTTGCCCGCGCGGTGTCCATCGACGCCGTGCGTCTGTCGCTGAAAGAGTTGGGATTGGCGGACGCGCTGATTCAGCAGGACCAGAACCGTCCGGAGGTGGTGATTATCCGCACGGATAAAAATTACGCCGATGAAATTTCCGCGGCTTTTGCTGGGCAGTTTGCCGACAATCCGGCGCAAATTTTGCGCGTGGAAAGCGTCGGCCCGGTGGTCGGTAAACTTTTGAAAAAAAATGCGGCAATGGCGTTGGGTTTTTCGCTTCTGGCGATTTGTCTGTACGTGTGGATCCGCTTTCGCGATTTTGCCTATGGGGTCGCCGGTATCGCGGCGCTGTTTCATGATGTCCTCGTGGCGATCGTCGCCTGCACGCTCACCGGCCGGCCGATTGATCTGCTTATTGTTACGGCATTGATGACCGTTGCCGGTTATTCGATTAATGATACGATCGTCATTTACGACCGCATGCGGGAGAATTTGCGGATGATGCGCAAGCTCTCGTTGGGCGAAATTATCAACCTGAGCGTCAATCAAATGATGAGCCGGACGATTCTGACAACGTTCACGTTCTTACTGATTGTCGTTTCTCTGTTGCAGTCGGGCGGGGAAGTATTGCACAATTTCGCGTTTGTGCTTTTGGTCGGCTGTATCAGCGGCGTGTATTCGACCGTATTTATCGCCAGCCCGTTGGTTTACGCGTTAGAAAAAAAGTAAACAAGGTTTTTGTATGGCGGAGAATCCGCAGCAATTGAAAAAATGCGTCGTTGACGGCATTTGCGCGCAAAATCCGGTATTTTCGTTAATGTTAGGGCTTTGTCCGACTTTGGCCGTGACGGTGTCCGCGCAAAACGGTTTGGGTATCGGGATCGCCGCGACCGTGGTTTTGATCGGGTCGAATACGATTATCGCCTTATGCAAAAAAATCATCCCGCCGGAAGTGCGCATTCCCTGTTATATTTTGGTCATTGCCACGTTTGTGACGATGGCTAAATTGCTGCTGCAGGCTTATTTGCCGCAGTTGTATGCTCAATTAGGGTTGTTTATCGATATTATGGTCGTTAATTGTATTATTTTAGGCAGAGCGGAAGCGTTTGCCGGCAAAAATAACGTGCGCGCTTCCGTTGCCGACGCGGTGGGTATGGGATTAGGGTTCACCCTGGGTACATTTTCTATCGGTTCGATCCGGGAAATTCTGGGCACCGGCCACTGGTTCGGGATGCCGGTTATGGGCGTTTCTTTTTCGCCGGCAATCGCCATGATTTTGCCGCCGGGGGCTTTTTTTACGATTGGGGTTTTGATGATCGGGTTGCGCGTGCTGGAAGGGCGCCGCCGCGCATAGCCGTCGACCGAGGGCCGTGG
>JAMWCB010000157.1 GCA_023819605.1 Candidatus Omnitrophota bacterium | reverse complement strand
CCCGTTCTCCCTCAAGGGAGGCAAGAAGGGCGGTTTCTTCACCACATACAAATGCGCCTGCGCCATAACGGCTTTCTCTATTGAAACTGAAAGCACTCCCCATGATGTTGTCACCCATGAGCCCCATTTCGGTTGCCTGTGATATTGCTATCTCAAGCCGCTTAATTGCAAGCGGGTATTCGGCCCGGATATAAATCACTCCTTCATCCGCGCCGCACGCATACGCGCCGATGAGCATGCCCTCCAGCAGCATATGCGGATCGCTTTCAATTTCGTTGCGGTTCATGTACGCGCCGGGATCGCCTTCATCCGCGTTACAAATGACGTATTTTTTCTCGCCCGGCTGCCGGCGCAAAATTTCCCATTTCCGGCCGGTCGGGAATCCCGCGCCGCCGCGCCCGCGCAGTTTGGAAATCTTAACCTCCTCGATGACCGAATCCGGCGAACGCTGTTTGACGGCGGTATAGAGAGCTTGATATCCGCCGACCGCAAAATATTCCATAATATCGTCCGGATTGATCAAACCGCAATCGCGCAGCACAATCTTAAGCTGCTTGGCATAAAAAGGAATTTCATTCCACAACGGCACCGTATCAAATCCGCGGCCATAGGAAACCGTGCCGGTGATATGGTCCCATTCCTGAATCTTGCACAATGTTTTTTTTGGAATCGCGCTGCCCGACTGCAGATACGTGAAAAGCGCGGGGATATCTTTCCGGACAACCTCGGCCAGAATCAGCAGCGGCTTTCCCGGCAGATAGACACTGACCAACGGTTCGCGGGCGCAAAAACCAAAACACCCCACCGGCAGAATATCGGCGGCGATTTTCCGGCGCTTGCTCTGCGCGGTAATTTCCCGCAAAATATCCTCCGCGCCGTTACCGATGCCGCAGGTCCCCATGCCGATCGCAATCCGCGGACGATTGGGTAAAAGCTTCCGCAGGCCCTGGCTGCGTAAATCGTTAAGCTGCTCGATGTCCGTCAATTTCATTTCTTTTTCCCTCCCCGCTGAACATCGCGGATTAGTTTTTTTAATTTTTGCACGGTAACCCGGCTATGAATCGTCTCATCGACGGCGACCACCGGCGCCAGCGCGCACTGTCCGAAGCAGGCTACGGTACGAATCGTGAATTTTTTATCTCCGGTCGTGAACGAATTCTGGCCTTCCTGGAATGCCGCGGTTCCGCCCAATTGCGCCGCCAATTCTTCCAACAGGGCTTTAGAACCTTTTGTATGGCAGGCCGTGCCGCGGCAAACGGTCAAGGTGTGTTCGCCCTGCGGCTGCAGATTAAAAAATGAATAAAACGTCGCGACGCTGAAAACCGCGGCCGGCGGTGTTTTCGTCTTTTTCGCGATATGGCGCAGCGCGCTTTCCGGTAAATATTTATAATCGTTGTGTTGCTGGGCGCATTCGAGAATCGTCAGCAACGCGCCCGGGGTATGTTCATGCTCCTTGATGATCCGGTCAAGCACTGCTGCGGATAATTCCATGCTTTTCTTTTTTGATTGTGCCATTACCCCTCCCTTTGTTCGGCATCACCGCGCGCAAATTGAATTTATAGCATTGCGAATGGCGTTGTTCTGCAAAGAACTTATCACATCATCACATCTTACTTTAAAATAAAAACTTTCTCAAGAAAAATGATTGTTTTCACAAAAACAATCATTTGTTTAAATATCCTCATGCCTATTGCATGCCCTCAATTGTACGCCATCAATAACCCGGATATGTCACCAGGAAGGTAATATATCCGGGCTAATCCAGGGTCAAGGCCTCCGGCTTAATGACGGCGAGCAGGCTTTGAAATTTTTTCAAATCGGGCTCATCGGCAAGGACCTGTAAAATATCGCCTCCTTCCAACAGCGTCGAACCGTTCGGCACGATGAATTTATCAGCGCGCGAAATCAGCACGATCAACGCTTTCGCCGGTAAACCTAATTCCACAATCCGTTTGCCCACGACTGCGGATTCATACGGCACGATGAGGTCGGTCAACGTCGCGTCCATGCCTTCGGATTGTTCTATCTCTATGGGAAAACGCTTCTTCACGTCCAATGGCGCCTGGACACGCAACAACCGCGCTACGAACGGAATGGATGTTCCCTGCAGGACAACGGACGTTACGACGACAAAAAAAACGATATCAAACATGATATGCGCCTGGGGAATTCCGGCTAAAAGCGGAAACGTCGCCAAAATAATCGGCACCGCGCCGCGCAATCCCACCCAAGAAATCATCACGTGCTCCTGCCAGAGGAATCGAAACGGCAGCAGGCAGACGATAACGCCCAGCGGCCGCGCCACGAATATCAAAATCGCGGCAATAAACATCCCGCTGCCGAACACCGACAGAACCTGGGAAGGAAACACTAACAAACCCAACGTCAAAAACATAATAATTTGCATCAACCACGCAACGCCGGCATGGAAGCGCGCCAACGTTTTTTTATAGGCGAAGTCCCGGCGGCTCATCTCCAAACCAAGCAAATACACCGCCAAAAAGCCGTTGCCCTGCGCCAAGGTGGTCAAGGCGTAGGTCAACAAAACCAACGAAATTGTCAAAACCGGATATAATCCTTCGTGTTCCAATTTAATCCGGTTGACCGCGGCGACACTGAATCTCGCCATCACATACCCGAGCAACAAACCGATCCCGAGATTAAGCGCGAACGAAACAGCCATGGCCAAAAAAGTCGTCTGCGCCCGGGAGATGACGCCTAAAAGGCTCGCGGTCAAAAAAACCGCCATCGGATCGTTACTCCCGGATTCCAGCTCCAGCAGCGGCTTCAAATTTCCTTTTAAAGAAATTTTCTTGGAACGGAGAATACTGAAAACCGCCGCCGCGTCCGTGGAAGAAACAATCGCGCCCATGAGCAACCCTTCGACGAGCGTGAAGTTTAAAAGAACGGTCGTGCAAATCCCCACCGTTAGCGCGGTAATCAAAACGCCTACGGTGGAAAGAAGCATCCCCGGCGCCAGCACCGGACGCACCGACTTCCACTCGGTTTCTATACCGCCAAGAAAAATAATAAAAATCAGCGCGATAATGCCGACGGATTTTGCGATGTGATAATTATCAAAATAAATACCGCCGAGCCCCTCTGATCCGGCGATAATGCCGACGAGAAGGAACAGCAACAGGGCCGGCACGGCAAAACGGTCGGAAACCTTGCTGACCACCACGCTCAGTAAGGTCAGACCCGAGGCCCAGAGCAGAAATATTTCTAAGGGAACGTGCATTATTCGATCTCCTGCCGGCAGCCCGCGCGGCACATTTGCTCCGCGCGCCGGCAGCAACTATGCGGAAAGACACCAAAACAGCGGCAAGGAAAAATCCTCCCGGCCAATACCATCTGCCGCATTAGCCCGCGCGCAAATGTTCCCAGAGAATTTTTACCCCCATCCCCACCAAAACCAAACCGCCGACAATTTCAATTTTATTCTCGAATAATCGACCGCATTTTGAACCGACGAGCACGCCGGCGAACGACAAAAGAAACGTTACGACTCCGATCAACACCACCGGCATGAAAATCGCCACGTTTAAAAAAGCAAAACTGATGCCCACCGCCAACGCGTCTACACTGGTCGCAACCGCCAAGCCGACGAGGACAACACCGCTGACATCCGCGGAAACCCGCTCAATGTCTTCCATCCGAAACGCTTCATAGATCATTTTTGCGCCGATAAAAAACAGCAGCGCAAACGCGATCCAGTGGTCGAACGCGGCGATGGCGTCGCGAAAGTTAATCCCGGCGCTGAAACCCAGCAGCGGCATCAACATCTGGAACCCGCCGAACATCGCGCCGTACACAAACGCCTTGCGGATTTTCCGGCGCTGGATAATCACCCCCGACGCCAAAGAAATCGCGAACGCGTCTAAGGACAACCCGACGGCAATCAACAAAATTTCCGTAAACGCCACGCTCATTACTCCCTTTTCCGATATTATGCCGCCGCGCGTACCGCTCCATAAAAAAGAACACCGGCCGGGCAGAGATCGCCGCGTCCGAAGGGAACTCCTCTCGCATATAGGCAACCTGCGCACTACCGATAATCGCGGTAAAATGATCGGGCCAGATTTCCAGAGCCAGCGCGGCTACTGCCATAACCGCTTTTTGTCCTCGTACCCGCGAAATAAAAATCATTGTGCCGCGATCGTCTGCATCCTTATTAAAAAATTCCGATACTATTTGCAGGAAACCGCACTACCCGCACTGCACGAATTCACTGCACAGGGCGCCGCTGATTTCTCGACACAAGCGCCCGCTCCGCACGATTCGGTACTGCAAGTTTTTTTATGACCGGTTGAGGCGCACGCGCTTAACACGATGGGGCTGTTGCGAAACAATTCCCCGGCATACAGCCCAATAAAAACCCGGCTATGTATGGCAAAAATCGACCTATTTTTACCGTCCGTGTCGTCCGCAGTTGCCATATTCAGCGCCTGTGGACAGACCACCGCCGCGGC
>JAMWCB010000026.1:16771-22581 GCA_023819605.1 Candidatus Omnitrophota bacterium | reverse complement strand
GCCGGGCGCCAGGGAGATCCGGGTTCCAGCCGCTTCTATTTATCGTTGGAAGACGATCTGATGCGCATTTTCGCCTCCGACCGGCTGAACCGCCTGATGAATTTCTTACAGTGGGAAGAGGATTTGCCCATTGAGCATCCCTGGATCACCAAATCCATCGAAATTGCGCAAAAACGCGTCGAAGGCCATAATTTCGAAATCCGCAAACAACTGTTGCAATATGACAATGTCATGAACAAGCAGCGGGAAATTCTCTATGAGCAGCGCCGTCAGATTCTGGATCGTCCGGCAATCAGCGAGTACGTCCATGAACTCATCGAAGAATTTGTTCTCGACGCCGAGGAACGCTATCTGCCGAAAAACGCCCATCCCGGCGATTGGAATATCGCCGGCCTGGAGGAATTGATCCGCCAGAAATTTAATCTTGCGTTTATCCCGCCGGAGGGCCGCCACCCGCAGGAAACGCTGCGGGAACTACTGCTCCAGGCATTCGCGGCGAAGAGCCAACAGTTCGGCGAAGCCCTGCACAATGAACTTTCCCGTTCCATCTGCCTGCACCTTTTGGATACGCAATGGAAAGACCACCTGCATGCCATGGACATGCTGCGCAGCGGCATCGGGTTGCGCGCCTACGGACAAAAAGATCCCTTGGTCGAATACCAGCACGAAGGCTATGAATTATTTTCCGCGATGATCGGCAGAATCAAAGACGAAACATTGGAATTTCTCTTCAAAATCAAAACTGCCCGCCAGGAGCCAGAACAGCAGACCAGCGTCTATGAGAACGGCCCGGTCGCCTATTCGCATCCGCAAACCGCGACGTTTTCCGCTACCGACGCGGCAGCTGCCACGCCGCTCAACACGATGGCGCCCGCGTCAACCGCCGCCGGCGCCCCGTTCCAGCGCGCGGAAGAAAAAGTCGGACGGAATGACCCCTGCCCCTGCGGCAGCGGCAAAAAATTCAAAAAATGCTGCGGCAAATAAGGCACCACCGCTCCCGTGCTTGCCGGCCGCTGCGGCGGGATATCCTGCTCTGCCTTTTGTCTGCGGGGCTGCTCTGCCTATCGTTCAGCCCGATCAATGCCGGTTTTGCCGCCTGGGTTGCGCTTGTCCCCTGGCTATCGGCCATTGCCGAACGTTCCGGCAAACAGCGCGCGGCGCTTTCGCTGCTCTGCGGTTTCCCTTTTTTCCTAATCACACTTTCCTGGGTCGGGCATGTTACCGTCATCGGCCTGCTCATCCTCTGCGCATACTTGAGCGTGTATTTTATCTGTTTTGGCGCGGCCGCTTCCCTGCTCAGCAAACCATGCGCGCGCACGCTGCTGCTGCTTGCCGGCTTTTGGACAGCGTTGGAATATTTCCGCAGCACCTATATCTGGGGAGGCTTCGGATGGGCGTTATTGGGCTATAGCCAGTACCGAAACCTGTCCCTGATCCAATGCGCGGATATTGTCGGCGTCTGGGGTGTATCATTTTTAATAGTGTTCTTCAACCTGACGCTCTATGCCGTTTGGCGGGCGCTGGAACGCAAGCAGCCGTTTAGCCATATGTTCAGCTCGGTTGCCTTGCCCCTGCTGATTTCTACCATTCTGCTTGCCGATGCTTACACCTACGGACAGAGCCGGCTGGGGCGCGCATTTCCTTGCCCGGAAGTAACAATCAGTGTCGTTCAGCCGAATATTGCCCAGGAAGAAAAATGGAGCGGCTGGGCCGCAGACCGCATCGTGCAGCGGCATATTTTCTTAAGCCGCCAGGCAGCGCGGGAAAACCCTGATCTGATTATCTGGCCGGAAACGGCCGTGCCGGGATATCTCCTTGATGATGCGCGGTTTTTCAACGCGGTCAGCGGTGCGGCAGAATCTTTGCACACGAATCTGCTGGTCGGCAGCGCGCGGGAAAGCGCCGGCAAAATGCCGCAAACCTACAACAGCGCCTTTCTCATCAACCGCAACGGCCGCGTAGTCGACTTCTACGACAAAATTCATTTAGTGCCCTTTGGCGAGTATATCCCCGGCCGGCCGTTTTTGAATTTTCTGGAACAATTCGGCATTGCGGATTTTACACCGGGCACAACGTTTACAATTTTCCCGGTGCAAACAAGCGCCGGCGGCACGGTGCGGATAGGCGTTTTAATTTGTTTTGAAGATATTTTTCCGCGGCTGGTTCAGAAATTCCGGAAGGAAGGTGCGGAAATTTTAGTTACCATTACTAATGAAGCCTGGTTTCAGCGCAGCGACGAACCGCAGCAACATCTGGCGATCAGCGTATTCCGGGCAATCGAAAACCGCTGCTGGTTTATCCGCTGCGCCAATACCGGTATTTCCGGATTTATCGACAGCCATGGCCGCATCCGCGGAAAAGTCGAACAGAACGGCGAAACGCTCTTCGTCGACGGCTGGAAAACCATGCGCCTCACAGATAATTTTTTATCGGCGCCTCATAACTTCTAAACACCGATCCCGTCTGGTCGATATACAGCTCTTTTGCCGGGCCCGGCACATTCGAGCGGGCGCGCACGACAAATTGGGACGTGCTGTTCAGTCCATTCGGTCCCGCATTCACGATGGAATAATCCCAATAGTCATCCGTGTCGACAAAATCAACGTATTTTTGCAACGCAGGTTCCAGGCCCTGTATGCCCGCATATTGTCCGTTATCCCGGAAGAACATGCGTTGCGCTTTACACATCATATCTAACACATGCTGCGCCTGCGCCTCGCGCGCCCGCATGCGCAGCCGCAGGTAATTCGGAACGGCAATTCCCACCATAACCATAATCATGACAACAACCGTCATCAATTCCAACAGCGAAAAGGCCTGCTGCCGGCGTTGCCGCGCATACCGTATAATCTTCGGATACCCTGAACGCATACCGCCTCCCAGTGCTCCTCTGATGCAAGTATAACACATCGTTCTATTCCTGCCCACTCCTGCCGCTCTTCCGCCACTCTGACCATTTTTTCGTATCGTGCACTATCCGTGCTTCGGGCCGCCGTATACCGCATCGCGGTATAAACGCAACAATGACCGCCGCGGGCTATGCCCAAACGCGGCACTGATGTTGCGGACACGTCGCATTTTTTGTCGGATAAATATCCATGATTATGTCATCCGGCGCAAACCACAATTTAATCTCGCGTTCGGCTTCTTCTCCGTTAGAAGAGGCGTGGATCACATTTTCATAAACCCCTTTGGAGGTAATCCGGCCATAGGCGCCGCGGATCGAGGTCGGATCAGCTTCTTCGGGATTGGTCGCGCCGGCAAGAGTGCGCACGCGTTTAATCGCGTCTTCGCCCCAATAGACCATGGCCATCACTTTTTTCCGACCATGGAATTCGCCCTGGATAAACTGGATCAGCTCGTCGAAAAACGGTTTATCCTGCAAATGTTTATAGTGTTCGGCGGCCAATTCCCTCGACACTTTCACGATCTTCGCGGCAATAATTTCCAATTTTGATTCCGAAAGCCGAGTCAGGATATTACCGGTCAGCGATTTCGTCAAGCCGTCCGGCTTAATCAGCACCAATGTCTGTTGCACCATGAATATTTTTCCTCCTTAGCCTGTTCTTCGCACCATAGTTAAAATCCGCTCCAAATCCTCAACCGAATAGTATTCAATACAAATTTTACCGCGCTTGTTCCCGTGCCGAATCGTAACTTTCGTGCCGAAACACTGCTGCAATTCTTCTTCCACCTGCCGTACATGCGCATCCTTGCCGGCCGGCCGCGGCTGCGTTCGCCGGTCAGCGCCTTCCGCCGGCTCATCGCCCGCCCCACTACTGCCGCCAGCGATATACTCTTCGACCTCGCGCACCGTGGCCTGATGCGTGATTATTTCTTCCAACAGCCGCAACTGCGCTCCCTGCTCCGGCAGACTGACCAATGCTTTTGCATGCCCCAGGGAAATCGCCCCAGCGGCCAACGCTTGCTTGATTTGCTCCGGCAGGCTCAAAATCCGCAACAAATTCGCCACTGTCGCCCGGTTCTTGCCGACGGTTTTCGCCACCTGCTCCTGCGTAAAACCAAAATCTTCCATCAACAACGCATACGCATTTGCCTCCTCGACCGGATTTAAATCCTGGCGCTGCACATTCTCGATGATCGCCATTTCCAGCATTTCCCGGTCGGAAACGGTTTTAACCACTACCGGCACTTCCGCAAAATTAAGGGATTTCACCGCCCGCAACCGCCGCTCGCCGGCGATCAATTCATACGCGCCGGTATCGTTCTGCCGGACAATCAGCGGTTGAACAAGCCCTTTTTCCCGAATCGAATCAATCAATTCCTGCAATGCCGCATCCGAAAAATTTTCCCGCGGCTGATAGCGATTCGGCGCAATCGCGCGGGGATCCAACAATAAAATCGTATCCTTGCCGTTTTCCGGCTCGGCGGTGATCAACGCGCCCAACCCTCTACCCAACACTCTGCGCTCCATGCTCAGACCCTCCTTCATTCCAATTCCAATCACATTCCGGCAGCCGGATTCCCTGGTTCAGCGGCTGCCTGCTCCGGCTGGTTCGGCATGCCGCTCTCCGCCGTTTTTTGAACGATGCCCTGCACGGTATCCGGCTGGCGCAGAATCAATTCATCAGCCAAGGCATCATACTTCATCGCGCCGAGCGAAAACGGATCATAGAGTAAAATCGGCTTGCCGAAACCAGGCGCTTCGCTTAAGCGGATATTCCGGGGAACAATTGATTCAAAAACCCGCTCTTTAAAAAATTCACGCACTTCATTAATGACTTCTTGCGTCAGGCGCGTGCGGAAATCCGCCATGGTCAACACAACCCCTTCCACGTTTAAACCAGGATTAAGCCGTTTTTTCACCAAATTAATCGTATCCATGAGCTGACTCAATCCTTCCAACGCGTAATATTCACATTGGATTGGAATGATCACCCCGTGGGCAGCAACCAACGCATTCAATGTAAGCAAACCTAACGACGGCGGACAATCGACAAAAATAAAATCATATTGTTTCCGCGATTCTTCCAATGCCTGCTGCAACCGGAATTCCCGTTGCGGAATATCCACAAGCTCAACTTCAGCCCCGGTAAGGGACACATTTGCCGGAACAAGCAAAAGCCCCGGTAAAGGACCGGAAACCATAACCTCCGCAATCCCTGCCCGGCCAACCAAAACATCATAGGTAGACCGCGCTACCGCCCGTTTATTAACGCCCAAACCGCTGGTGGCATTTGCCTGCGGGTCCGCATCAATCAATACTACTTTTTTCCCTTTTGCCGCAAGGCATGCGCTAATATTCACCGCGCTAGTGGTTTTCCCTACGCCACCCTTTTGATTACAAAACGCAATAATTTTACCGTCGGCCATTGTGATTACCCGACCTGTGTTTGCGTTACCGTTTCCCTGCGCAATTTTACCCGATCTATCTCGCTAACTAATTGACTTGAAATTAGTTGCAATTCCTCGCGCACTTTTTTTGCATCCTCGGCCATCGAGCTGGTCGGCGTTTCCGTTACTACCAACTCCGCCACTAAACGGCTCAACTGACCGGCTAATCCTCGATAGCGTTCCATCAAATGACGGATTTTTTCTACCGCCGCATTCATTTCCGAAGCCAATTCGCGCATCTCATCGCCGGCGCGTAACGATTGAACATCGACGCTCAAATCTCCCTGGCGAATCGCCCTCGCCACCCGCTGTATCCGATACAATGGTCCGGCGATTTTATGCGCGGCAAACAAACTGCCCACAAAAAACAATGCCGTGACGAAAATCATTCGCGAAGTTAATGTTTGTGACACTACGTCGAATATTGATGTGAACTTCACCGAAACAAGGGTTTT